>WBUR01000064.1 GCA_008933615.1 bacterium
AACCAACGATTGGGCCGATTATTACCATTCTTCGCCTGTTTTATATAACGGGGTCATCTATTTCGGTTCCGGCGACGGACAAGTGTATGCGGTAAAAAGCGCGACGGGCGAATTCCTTTGGAGCTTCGAAACGGGCGGCGTTGTCCATACTGTACCCTTCCTGCAAAGGGAGAAATTATTTATAGGTTCGTTTGACGGCCATCTTTATGCGCTGAACAATCAAACGGGCCAGCTCATATGGAAATTCAAATCGACGGGCCAGCTTTACTTTCCAAAAGGCGAGGTCATGGGTAATCCGGTTGCGGCCGGCAATATTGTCTTTGCAGGAACACGCGATTTCAATTTTTATGCGATCGATGTTAACGGGGGTTATTGCCGCTGGATGAAAACATTTCCCCGCGGATGGGCCCTGCCTGTAACGCCAAACGATTCTGTCATTTATCTCGGCACATCCGATGATCGCGAACTTCTTGCCTTGGACACAAGAACCGGCAATGTCTTATGGAAATCCGATGCCAAATTCAACATTTTCGGCGGACTTGCCCGCAGCAGCGCCATGGGCTATTTTGGAACGCTGATGGGCAAACTCCTGGGGATCGATCTGAAAACGGGCACGGTCAAATGGACATTCAGTGTAGAAGGATATGAAGCGAACCGTAAACTCTATTTCAAAGAAGATGATTCATACCGTGACGATATCGGCACCATACTCGGAACGGGAGATAATGTGCTTCAGATGTATTACAATTTGGGGGCGATCTTTTCGACCCCGTCCGTTACCGGCGATGCGATCTACCTTACATCTGCCGATGGCTATCTTTATTGCCTGAAACGGCCGTGATAAATATAGAATTAATCTTCATTTGAAATAAAGTTAAGGAATTGTATATTGAAAAAAAGCATGACGGCACAAGAACTGATGATATGCTGACAACAAACAAACGTCTGAACCATGAGAGATTTCATAAAAAAGATCCTGCGTAAATGCCCCTGCTACCGAGCTCCGAAGTTCACATTGAACGCGGACGATATCGAAGGCGACCTTCATTTACGTTGAACTGCACGCCAACTTGTGTGTTTTATAAAACACAAAATTTTAGTTGCTCAAGAGAGCTTTTTTCTTTACTATGATCAAGATTCTCATTTCCAATCAACATTGAAGGTTACATGAAATTTTTGAACACTTCCCATTCGGAGTTTTTCTCCGTACTTAGAAAACGTGTGGATGAGTATTTTGTCGCGCACAATATCAGTAAATATGCCAATGCTACCATGGTTATTAAAACCATTGTAATGCTATGCATGCTGTATATCCCTTATACGCTGGTTGTTTCTGAGACGGTACCCGTTTGGCTCATGCTTTTGTTTACCGTGCTCATGGGCGCAGGAACCGCCGGCATCGGCATGAGCGTAATGCATGATGCCAATCACGGCGCCTACTCGCGTCATGCTTTTATCAATAAAATTTTTGGGTATACCATTAATATCGTTGGCGGCAACGCTCATACCTGGAAGCTCCAGCATAATATCCTTCATCATACGTACACCAATATTCCTGATATGGACGAAGATCTGCAGAGCAACCTTTTTCTTAGGTTTTCGGAACATGCGCCGGTACGTATAACCCAGCGATTTCAATACACGTACGCTTTTTTATTTTATGCATTGCTCACGGTAAATTGGTTCGTGGCGAAAGACTTTATCCAGCTTTTCCGCTATCACCGCAAAGGAGTTCAAACAGATAAGAAAACCAGTATGACAAAAGAGTTTTCAATTATTCTTGGGACAAAAATATTGTACTTCGGTTATATGCTCGCCATCCCTCTTATCGTGATGGACCTTCCGTGGTGGCAAATACTTATCGGATTCATGGTCATGCAGTTCACTACCGGATTTATTCTGTCGCTAATTTTCCAATTGGCGCATGTGGTAGAAGGCACTCACCAGCCTGCGCCCGACAAAAACGGGAATATTGAAAATGCATGGGCGGTTCATCAGATGTATACGACTGCAAATTTTGCAAGGAATAATAAGTTCCTGTCATGGTACATCGGAGGATTAAATTTTCAGATTGAGCACCATCTTTTTCACGGTATTTGTCACGTGCACTATCCTGAAATATCGAAGATCGTGGAACAAACCGCAGAGGAGTTTAAAGTGCCTTACATTCAAAACCGTACGTTTTTCGGCGCAGTAGCTTCTCACTTGCGTACGTTAAAAAAATTAGGAAAAGGCGAAGCGCTTGCCGCATAAATTGGTTTTTATCCGTTTTGAAGTACAAATATTTAAAGTCACACCAGCAGGTGGTGTGGCTTTTTTTGTAAATAACCCCATTTACTCTCGGTACAACGGTAGTGTAATTAATTAAGAAGTTCTCGATTTACAAAATTGAACCGGATTCAAAGTGACCACTAAACTCTCATGGAAATTTCCAGGTACATTCTGGACAGCTAATACAGTCGAACTTTTTGAACGCGCGGCCTATTACGGCGTTTTTATTGCCATGACACTCTACCTGTCCGATATTGTCGGATTTGACGATATAGATGCCGCCTGGATCAGCGGCTTTTTTTCTGCCGGAACTTTCTTCCTGCCGCCCTTTACCGGCGCCATTGCAGACAAAATAGGATTTAGAAAATCGATACTTCTTGCATTCAGTTTATTATCCGTAGGCTATTTTTCTCTCGGCGCCTTACCTTATAAAACAACCGTGATCCCTTCGATTATCATTCTCATGTTTGGCGCTTCTTTTATAAAGGCTATCATTACCGGCACCGTTGCCCAGACCACCGACACGAACAACCGCGCGCGCGCGTATTCCATATTCTACGCCATGGTCAATATCGGTTCTTTTTCCGGTAAGACGATCGCCTATCCCTTAAGGATCAATTTAGGATTAGAATCAATCAATTATTTCTCCGCCGTACTGTGTTTTGTAGCGCTTATCGTCGTTTTCTTTTTTTACAAAAATTTCAAAGTGGAGGAATCGACAAAAACGATGTCCGAAGTTTGGCGTTCTTTCCTGAAAGTCGTAACCAACGTGCGCCTGCTTATGCTTATTGTCATCGTAACGGGTTTCTGGATCATTCAGCAGCAGATGTACGCCACCATGCCGAAGTACGTATTACGAACGGTTGGCAATCACGCCTCGCCTGAATGGATATCCAATGTCAACCCGCTGGTTGTCATGACGTCGGTACTGATTATTACCCATTGGATGAAAAACGTTAAGGCCATTGTTTCGATGAACGTAGGAATGCTCCTCATGCCGATATCTGCCCTGCTTATGGCATCCAGTCCGATTTTGTATTCTATTTACGGCAACTCGGTTCCGTTGATCGGAAGTTTTTCCGCGCATCCCGTAACCATAATGCTCATTGCAGGTATTGTTGTGCAGGCATTAGCGGAAAGTTTTATTTCCCCGAGGTATTTTGAATTTTTTTCTCTTCAGGCTCCGAAAGGAGAGGAAGGTTTATATTTAGGATTCGGCCACCTGCATTCCTTTCTGGCGTCTATTTTAGGTTTCGGACTCTCCGGTTATTTGCTCACCATCTATTGTCCTGACCCGCACACTTTGACGCCCGATAAAATGTCTACCGCTTATGTCGACGCTAATTATATTTGGTACTATTTTGCTGTTATCGGATTATTAGCCGCAGTCGCATTATTTATTTATGAAAAAATTGTTTCAAAGAGTTCTACAAAAGCGTAAATTGTCCTGAATAAAACAGGAGTTCGCGCGTATGAAGAACCTATTCAATGTTTTTCTCATTCTGAGCCTTGTATGTTTTTCACCTCTCCAAAGCCAAAAAAAATCACCCGACCTTAAATCGTTAGACCGGTATATCGAAAAGGCACTGAAAGACTGGGATGTGCCCGGACTGGCCATCGCCATTGTCAAAGACGATTCCGTGGTCTTTGCAAAGGGCTACGGTGTAAAGACGATTGGCAGGAACGAGCCGGTGGATACACACACCTTATTTGCCATCGCATCACTTTCAAAGGCATTTACGAGCGCTTCCTTGGGCATGCTCGTCGAGGAAGGAAAACTCAAGTGGAACGATAAGGTAACGAATTTTGTTCCGTACTTTCAGCTTTACGATCCTTACGCAACGCGTGAAATGACCGTGCGCGATCTGTTATGCCACCGAAGCGGCCTTGTGACGTTCGGCGGCGATCTTATTTGGTACGGCACTAACTATTCACGTAAGGAAGTGATCGAGCGAATCCGTTTTCTTAAACCGAAATATAGTTTTCGTTCGGCCTACGGTTATCAAAATATCATGTTCATTACTGCCGGAGAAGTTCTCCTGAACATTACCGGGAAGACTTGGGATGAATTCGTCAAGGAAAGAATTTTCAACCCGCTCGGAATGAATGAAACGAACACCAGCGTGACATCCTCATTCACCAACATAGCCACGCCGCACACGGAGTATAATGGTAAATTGATTACCATTCCTTACCGTAATGTCGACAACTGCGGATCCGCCGCCGCGATCAACTCCAACGTATCCGATCTTTCAAAATGGATGAAAATGTGGCTCAGCAGTGATTCCGGTAAATCATTGATAAGCAGCCCGACAAAACACGAAATTTGGACGCCGCATACGATTATCCCTGTTTCCGAAGCTTCAATGAAAAACATCCCGTCACGTCATTTTTCATCTGCGGCTTTAGGATGGTTTGCTTTCGATTATCAGGGAAAGAAAATTCTCGATCACGGCGGAGGTATGGATGGAATGATCTCAAAAATATGTTTGGTTCCGGAAGATAATATCGGATTTGTTATTCTAACGAACAGCATATCGGGATTGTCGTCCGCTCTCCAGTATAAAATATTGGATCTCTATCTGGGAGGTAAGGATCGTGACTGGTGCGGAGAACGATTAAAAATCGTTAAAGAGTACAAAACAAAACAACTAGCCGCTGATATGAAAAAGCAAGACGAGCGTGCCAAAAACACGAAGCCGTCGCTGCCTCTTGAGCAATATACCGGTCTTTATGGCGGCCCGATGTACGGCAATGTCAAAGTTGATTTAGAAAATGGAAATTTACTTGCACGATTCCTGCCAACGGCTTCGTTTGTCGGTGACATGAGACATTGGCATTACAATACATTTGAGATCGAATTGCGCGACCCTAACCTGCCCAAGGGTATGGTTAATTTTATTTTGGATGCCGACGGTAAGGTTACGGAAATGAAAGTAGATATTCCGAATCCGGATTTTGATTTTACGGAGTTGGAACTTAAACGCTTACCCGGCTCGAAATAATATGGACGCTTACATCTCCCTTTTTTTTCAATCCTTTGTGGATTATTGGAACTATTTATCCGATGCGGTCACACAGCCTGAATTGCATAATTTCTTCTACGCATTAATTGGGATTTCACTATTTTTCTATTCCTTGGAACTCCTAATGCCATGGAGAAAGAACCAACCAAAGATCAGAAAAGATTTCTGGCTCGACGGCTTTTACATGTTTTTTAATTTCTTTATTTTTTCTCTCATCGGTTATTATGCCGTCTCCAATGTATTTTCAAAAGCTTTTAATGATTTCCTTTCTTTGTTCGGTATTCACAACCTGGTCGCCATTCAGATCCAGTCATTCCCGGTGTGGGGGCAATGGCTGACGCTGTTTCTGCTCCGTGATTTTATACACTGGAATATTCACCGTCTCCTGCATCGATCTTCATTTCTATGGGAATTTCACAAAGTGCATCACTCGGTGGAGCAAATGGGTTTTGCAGCTCACCTGCGGTATCATTGGATGGAGACGGTAGTTTACCGGACCCTTGAGTATATACCGCTGGGAATGATCGGTTTCGGTATTCAGGATTTCTATATCGTTCATATTTTCGCCATATCGGTAGGCCATTTTAATCATTCAAATATCTCTATTCCACTGGGACCGTTAAAATATATTTTCAACAATCCGCAAATGCATATTTGGCACCATGCAAAAACAATCCCTGATCCCAACGGAGTGAATTTCGGATTAACTCTCAGCATCTGGGATTACCTCTTCAAAACGTCGTGGATACCAAAGGACGGCAGAGACGAAGCCCTTGGATTTGATAACGTTGAATCATTTCCGTCCACATTCATAAAACAAGAACTTTACCCGTTCGTAAAATAGGGGGTCTTTCGATCCACCGGTGAAGTAAAAAAATCTTTGAAAGTATAAAAAATTGATTATATTTCGCCTTATTGACCGACAATATATCAACATGAGATATGAAAGTTACAGATATGCCTGCGAAATTTGTTTCCAACAAAGATGAAACGATACCGCTGTTTAAGAATCCGGTACTGGAATATTTTTCTCATATTCATCCAATCACGCCCGTGGTTACCTTTACGCCCGCCATCGCGTTTACTTTTTACCTGGGCTTCGTCACGCTTTCCTGGATCAGCTTAATACTGTTTTTTGTTCTAGGACTATTTGTCTGGACGTTTACAGAATACGCCATTCACCGCTGGGCGTTCCATTATCATCCAAAAAGCGAATTGGGTAAACAAATTCATTTCCTCATTCACGGCATCCATCATGATTACCCGCGCGATAGCACACGCCTGGTGATGCCGGTGCCCGTGAGTATCCCGTTAGCTGTCTTGTTCTATTTTGTTTTCTACGGTATCTTCGACATATATGCCAACGCTTTATTTAGCGGATTTATATTTGGATACGTCGCGTATGATTCCATTCACTACGCAACACACCATTTTCCCATGCGCAGCGGAATTGCTAAATGGCTGAAAGATTATCACATACGGCATCATTTTGAGGATGACGAGGCGGCCTATGGCGTAAGTAACCCTTTATGGGATTTTGTGTTTAATACGGTACCGGCTTATATTCGTGAGAAAAAGCAGAAGAATGCGATTATAGAACCGCGGTAGATGCGGAAAATTCACTCCGTTGACACAGCACGGAAACCATAACCGTAAGTTCGTTATGGTTTTTTTTGTTTCTTCTTTTCGATGAGATGTTTCTGAGGACGAATGGTGATTTCAGATAAAATGGTCCCCTCGCGCTGCCGTAAAATCGTTTCAATAGCATCGGCAATGCTCTCAGGCGTTATATAACTCTCCGGATCATCGTGCTCTTTGAAATTAAGGTGATCATAGAAAGGTGTTTGGACAATATCAGGATTAACGGTGACCACCTTAACTCCGCTTTTTCTAACCTCATCAAAGAGCGAAATTCCAAAATGCCTCACGCCTGCCTTAGTAGCTGCATACGCGCCGCCAAAAACACTCGCCTTAAGCGCGGTGATCGAAGCAATATTAATTATGTATCCTTCCGATTTCTTCAGTTCGCGCAGAAGTAAGCGCGTAAGGATCAATGGGGCAAGTAAATTGGTTTTGACCATTTCTTCAATATGCTCAGTTTTGATTTCCTCATGAGGCCCAAAATAGCCCACGCCGGCGTTATTCAGCAGAATATCCACAGATGCGGCTTCACTCACTATCTGCGCAACGCAGTTTTTAAGTTGCTTTATTTCAGCAATGTCGCAAACAAGTTTAACGAACGATTTGTTTTCCCACTTTGTTTTGGAAAAGGACCTGGCCAAACCATACACCCTGTAATTCATTAAAATCAATTTTTTAGCCGCTTCAAGCCCTATGCCCGAAGACGCTCCAGTCACAATAGCAGTTTTCATACAAATATTTTTTCTTTCCTATTATACTGCCCAAGCTTTGCCAACATGAATTGAGTCATCTCCTCTCGCTCCATCTGGGGATAACTCACCGTTCCATCCGTTTTTTCAAAAGGATAATACAAAATATCAGAATTTGTTCGCTGTTTGGTTATTCTTGACAAGTAATCCGAATTCATGCGAAATACTCCAACGCTGATGTCGTGCAATTTATCGGCCGGAATCAATCGAAAAGTTTGATCAATGCACGCTGCATACATACTTTGCCAACGGTCAACCCTCAGCAGAGGATCAAAACAAAGCCTCACATTCCAGCCATCCTTTATCGCTGAGCCAATAGCTTCTAATCTGCGTTTTAATGAAGGCGTTTCCTTTTCGTACTTTTCGATAATCTCTTGTGGCGATACGGTCCATGCCAATATCACATTTGATGAGGGCTTGAGATGCGCAATAGCTTTATAATTGGAACTCTTAGTCCGAAGTTCAATTTTTAAATTTGATTGATCTTTAGCAAACTCGATCCAACGCGAACAGAATGGAACCACTTTTTCAAAAGCCAGCAAATCCGTATCGTATGATATGCATAAATACATAGGATGAGCTGCAAGCTGTCTCTTGGTTTCAGCTATAAAATCATCGTTATTCACAAATACTACGATATTTGCTGACGGATACATGCCCTGGAGGTAGCAATAATCACAGTTATAAAAACAGTTCATGATAAGCGAGTTATAATAAAAATGGCGATGGCCAAAATCCGGCGCCTGATCCGAGCCGCTGTACAAAAAGTTGTCTTTTTTAAGGGCCAGAATCAGATTCATTGATCGTTTCTGAAATTGAAATCTCTGATGCGGCCGGTTAAAGACATCTTTGTAATCCCGGATCAGCACGCGAACCGCGTTAGGGTATTTATGGACAAGCCGCTTAGTATCGGGATACTCCAGCGCTTGTTTCTCTATATAAATATGTGAGAAATGATTATTGACTAAGGATTTTCCGGACTCGTTCGAAGGCATCTTTATTCTCACTTTTTGACTTAATTTCCCATGCGGAAAATTCCGATAGTTTTTCCATCACGTTTCGATTTCTAACTTTGGCCGACCGGGCTAATTCAACGAATTGATACTTCTGCGATTCTGTTAATTTTAAGATGCCGCCTACCCGGCGTAATAACTCAATCTCTTGGGCTTGGAATAGTCGTGTTTCTTTTTCATGTAGTCTCGGAAACATTGAAAAGATATGTTCAATGACATCCATTTTATTTTCAATTAAACCGCTAATAAATTCTTTTGAGAGCTGCGACAATTCAAGAAAATCCGACACTATCTTGAGGCAATAAATTCGATGAAGATCGACAAACATGTTTGCGGCCTGAAAAAAACCCGATGCCTCCATATCAACAAGGTCGGCATGAGGATGATCGATTTGATTTTTTTCAACAGGCACATCATACGTCACCATCGCAGCTTCCTTCAATCCGTGCCGCAAGATCGGATCAGGATAATAATCGCGCCCATGGGCACGATCCGTAATTTTGTTAATAAAGACCATTTCGCCGATCATAATATCTTGGCACACCGAGCCACAGCAACCGATATTAACAACGACTGAATTTGATGACAGTTTACTCTGCGATAATAACATGGTGGTTGCAACGGCGGACCGAATTTTACCGATGCCGCTGACCATCAGTCTTATTTCATCGTTCTCAAACAAGTCCAATTTCGAATAGACTGAGTTTTTCTTGAGTTTAAATTTGTCAATGATGGGTTTCGCTTCGCAATGCAGCGCGGTTACTACAAATATCACTTAATGTTCCTTCTTCTCGCACAGTTCCAGTAAGACTCCGCCTGTTGATTTGGGATGAACAAAGGCGATCTTTGTCCCGTGGGCGCCGTCCTTTGCCACCTCGTCGATTAACTGGAATCCTTTTTGTTTGAGTTCTGATAATGTAGACTGAACATCGGAAACATGAATGGCCATGTGTGCAATACCGCCCCTATTGCCGTTCTTCTCGATAAATTTCGCAATAGGACTTGCAGGATCGGTTGCGGCCAGCAGTTCAATCATGGATTCCCCTATTTTAAAAAATGCAGTTTTTACTTTTTGATCTTCTACTACCTCCGTCCCTTGAAATTCGAATCCCATTGCTTTGTACAATTCAATACTTTTATCAAGGTCCGTTACAGCTATGCCGACGTGATCGATTTTATTTAATGACATACCTTTCACACTCCGTTAAAAAATAACCCGAAACCATTAATTTTATCTTTACTCGAATAAGTTTTTATTTTTTCTGTAAATTCTTTGCTGCCTGTAGTGTGTTTTTCATCAGCATGATAATGGTCATCGGGCCAACGCCGCCAGGAACAGGCGTAATGGCCGAGGCCGCCTCTTTAGCGGATTCAAAATGTACATCGCCTACTAATCGTGTTCCGGATTTAGTATTTTTGTCTTCTATCCTATTAATCCCAACATCAATGACGACAGCGCCCTTTTTGATCATATCTCCTGTGATCATTTGTGCCTTACCCGCCGCGGCAACGACAATATCCGCCTGCTTTATAAAATACGTCATGTCCGGCGTTCCCGTGTGGCAAACCGTTACGGTCGAATTCGCCCCCTTCGCCTTTTGAATCAACATATTTGCAAGGGGCTTACCGACGATATTGCTTCGTCCGACAATAACGGTGTGTTTTCCGGCCGGATCAATTCCTGAGCGCACTAATAGTTCTTGAACCCCTGCAGGTGTGCAGGGAAGAAATACCGGTTCCCCGATTGAAAGTTTACCGACGTTAACAGGATGAAAACAATCAACGTCTTTTTCAGGAGCGATGGAATTGATAACAGAGCTTTCATTGATCTGCTTTGGCAACGGCAATTGAATTAAAATTCCTGAAACGGCAGCGTCATTATTAAGTT
>WBUR01000065.1 GCA_008933615.1 bacterium
TTTATTTTCTCAGAAACTCTCCCTAAAAGTATATACCACCGCCGATGGATTGCCTCCTTTTGCGGCCGAGCGGATCATGCAGGACCGTCTGGGGAATCTCTGGATCACAACGGGCGGCGGGGTGGTTATGTATAACGGAAAAGAGTTTAGAGTGTTTACGACGGACGAGGGGCTTTCTTATAATGCAACGCGCGCTATTTGCGAAGATCGTTACGGGCATATCTGGGTTGGAACGCTCGGCGGCGGCGCGGTAAAATTTATGCGTAACGGATTTGGAAATTACGATCTACGCGCCTTTACGACACGCGACGGCATGAGCCATAACGCCGTGCTGTCCGTGCAGGCGGATACCGGCGGCCGCGTGTGGTTTGGCACCAAAAACGGCGTTACGATCATTCAAACAGACAGTTTATCTCAAAATATTCATATCAGAAAATTGCTTGATGGGCGGAGTATAGATCAAATATGTGTTGCGTCCGACGGCACGGTATGGTTTGGAGAATTCACCGGTAAAGTATCCTGGCTTAAAGACGGAAGTATACAAGCCGTTTCACCGTTCCCGGATGCCTCCGGCATCAGCGGAATTGAAGAAGACAAAAACCGGCTAATTTGGATCACGTCGTTCGATCACGGGATTAAACAAATAAAAATGACGTCCGGGAAGGCCGAAGTTCTGTCGGATCCGCTTCCGGAATCATTTAATACAAAAATTTATGGCACAGTCAAAACTCGGAAAAACTTTTTCCTTTTTTCAACATTTGGTTCCGGTCTGATAGTTAAAAACGGCGGCGTGCTCCATTTTGTGACGACCGCAAACGGATTGCCGGAGAATAACATTACTGCGGCTTTTGAAGATCGCGAAGGCACGTTGTGGATCGGGACGGCCAATAGCGGCCTGGTCAAATTGGTTTCATATCCTTTTGTCAACTATGATAAGGAATCCGGCCTGGCCGGTAATTATGTTTTGGACGTGATTCAGGATCGCAATGGCTCGTACTGGTTCACTTCTTATGAAAGCGGCCTCACGAGGTATGATGGAAATTCCTATACGGTTTTTTCGGCAAAAGACGGATTACCGAGCAAGTCCGTTTATGGGCTGATGGAAGATTCGCAAGGCAGAATATGGGTTTCAACAACCGGGCAAGGCGTATTTGTGTACGATGGAAAAAAATTCACGCCATTCAACAAAAAAAATATTTATTTATCCGATGTTCTTTGTTTTTTGGAAGACAAAGAGAAAAATATCTGGTTTGGCACCGATGCATACGGCGCTATACGCTATTCGCCCGATAAACAATTTGTTCAGTTCGGCACAAACCAGGGACTTGCAGGTCTTCGTGTTTTCAGTATGATTCAAGATCGGAAGGGACGTATTCTATTTGGCTGCGGACAGCCCAGCCGATTTAAAGAAGCCGGCGGCCTGTCGGTTTGGGATCCGGAGCGGTTTTACAAAAATCTGAATCCCTTTACAACTTTTTCCAAGAGCAACGGTTTCCCGTCCAATCAGGTTACAGTGGTTTATGAAGATAAGCACAGCAACCTGTGGCTGGGCACACGGCAGGCCGGGTTGATCTTATTTAGCGACGGCATCATTCAGACTTTTACTAAACGGGACGGCCTTACTTCCAACGACGTAGTCGCTCTGCAGGAAGATAAACTGGGACGTCTATGGATTGGAACCGTGCAAGGCCTGAATATATGGGATGGCAAAAGCATAGAGACCTATTCAGTGAAAAAAGGACTCTTAAGCGATGAGGTATATGAAAACGCCATGATCTCAGACAAACAAGGCGATATATGGTTTGGAACTCCGCGAGGCGCGTGCCGGTTCAAGTTGAGTGAAAAACAGATACCCATCGTCCTGCCGCTAGTTTATATAGACAAAATACGTTCCTTCGGAAAGGAAATATCGACGGAGGTATTAAACCAATTATCTTTTCGCCAAAATTCTCTGGATTTTCAAGTGGTCGGGATAGAACTGAGATCAGAAAAAGATATGATTTATCAGTTCATGCTTGAAGGTTATGATCACGATTGGGAAGAACCGACAGTTCGCGATTTTATTTCTTATACTAATTTAGATCCCGGCAAATATGTTTTCAGAGCAAGGGCACGAGGCGCATCCGGTGTGTGGAGCGAACCATCGGCCGTGGATTTTGAAATCATTCCTGCTTTCTGGCAGACGATTTGGTTCCGGATAAGCTGCATTGTGTTTGTTCTCGTCATGTTACCGATCGCGTACAAATATTCAATAAAGGGTTGGAAAGGGTTTAAAAAACGGCGGTCTTTGCGTATTATCGCACAGTACAAAATCAAGGACGTTATCGGTGAAGGCGCCATGGGCGTCGTTTACCGCGCATTTGATAAGACCTCGCGCATTCATGTTGCGCTGAAAGTGATCAGCGAAAAGCTGATGAATGATCCGGATAACCGGTCGCGTTTTGTACGGGAAGGACGCATCTTATCCAAATTACGGCATCCTTTTGTTGTGAAGGTCTACGCTACGGGAGAGTGGATGGGGCGTGGATACATTGCGATGGAGATTTTAAAAAGGGGCGACCTCAAAGCGTATTTAAAAAATAATTTTCCGCTGAAACAAAACGAACTGGAGCGCCTGTTAATAGGCGTCGCCGAGGGATTATCGTACATTCACCAGCAGAGCATCGTTCATCGAGACTTCAAGTGCGAAAACATCATGCTGGACGAACACTTGAATCCGAAGATTATGGATTTTGGCTTGTCAAAATCGGTGCTGGTGACGACGATGACGCAAGTAGGAACGATCATGGGCACCCTCGGTTATGTTGCTCCGGAACAAATCACCGGCGGTAAAACGGACCATCGATCGGATATCTTTTCATTCGGCGTCGTGATGTATGAATTGCTGACCAACAGCCTGCCATTCCGCGGTGAAAATGAAATCGCCATGATCCATTCGATCTTCAACGATCAGCCGGCTTTGCCATCTGAAATAAATCCCACGATACTGCCGTTTCATGAAAAAATCGTAATGAAATGCCTTGAAAAAGATCCGGACAACCGATACCAAACATGTGAAGAAATATTGGACGACCTGCGGCCTGAAGAAATAATTTTGTGATCAAGGCCTCAAATGTCTTGCTATCCCGCCATTAATCTTTGTATTTTGCTTCATTAATTTTACTCACAGACACTTGCCATGCAGAAAATAACCGACCTGCTCGACGACCTGAATAAAAAGTTAGATGAAGGGTTTAAAGAACTCTCTGCTCTTTTTTCCGGTTTGAACACCAGTTTAGCTCAAAAAGATTACCGTAAAGCAGAAACAATGCTGAACGAGCTCTTCAAGACGTATATGGAGGCGCATCGGATCGTCAATACCCATGTTGCAAGGCTTGACAGCAATCTGAAAAACTTTGAAAATCAGCTTGAAGCCGTTTCTACGGAAAAAGAACAATTCAAAGCCCTATACAACTCCGGGATGCTGATCTCTAATAAAAGCGAGTTACAAGGATTGATTGCATTTGCGATGGATCAGATAACCTACCACTTGCGCGCGGAACGCGGGTTCTTAATTTTGGTTGATGAGGCGGGACAAAAAGAATATTTCGTCAGTAAAAACTTTGACGGACAGAATATAGACGATCCGGCCAACGAGGTTTGTTCTTCCGTCATTAAAAAAACGCTCGATGTATTGAAGCCTGTGAAGATCGATGACGATTCCATGACGGATAGCTTTACAAAACAGGGAAGTTTTGTTCGGCTCGGGCTTCGTTCTGTCTTGTGCGTGCCGATCATTCACCGTAAAACCTTACTGGGCGTAGTGTATCTCGATCGTCGCGACGACATAAAACCTTTTTCAGATAATGATTTAACGTTTCTGATGGCCTTTGCGAAACAGATTGCGTTTCGCGTGAATGAACTGAACGAAATGAAAAACGTTCAGTATGAATATGAGCGCCGCGACCGGAGCCGGCTGCAGGAACTGCGGGAAAAATATAATTTCAAGGAAATTGTCGGCACCAGCGAGAAGCTGGTTCACATTTTGGAGTTGTCGGCCAAAGTAGCGCCGACGGATGTGCCGATTCTCATTCTCGGCGAAAGCGGCACCGGCAAGGAACTCATTGCGCGCGCGATCCATTTTAACAGCGACCGGTTTGACAAGAAGTTTATTGCGATCAATTGCGCCGCAATTCCATCCGATCTTCTGGAGTCGGAATTATTCGGATTTGATCCGGGCGCATTTACCGGCGCGGTCAAATCCAAATTGGGTAAGTTTGAATTAGCGCACCAGGGCACGTTGTTCCTCGATGAAATAGCGGAATTATCCGTTAATTTGCAGGCTAAAATTCTACGGGTAGTGCAGACGAAAGAGTTGGAGAGGTTAGGCAGTACCGAAACGCGCAAGATCGATATCAGAATTATTTCTGCCACCAATAAAAAATTAGATGAATTGATCAAAGCAGGGAAATTCAGAGAAGATTTGTATTATCGTTTGAAAGTCGTTGAAATCGTCGTTCCGCCGCTGCGAGACCGGAAAGAGGACATACAGTTACTGATTAATTATTTTATTCAAAAATACAGCCAAAACAAGATCACTTCCATCAGCGAGGAAGCGGTTGATATTTTGGAACACTATCAATGGGACGGCAATATACGCGAACTCGAAAACGTTATACAACGCGCCGCCATTTTATCCACCACTTCCATGATCCAGATCAACGACCTGCCGCTTGAGATCATTGCCAAAGTCGACAGCGGATATAAGATCAAAAACGATATTTCGCTCGAAGAAGCCGAAAAAGATTTCAGGAAATGGTTCATTGTCAGAACTCTACGCAAAGTTAATAATAATAAAACCAAAGCCGCCGAAATCCTAGGCATTAACCGCACGCATTTTTTTCGCATGCTTAATCAACTCGGAATTTCCGAGTAAACGCCTGTTTATCCGCATTTTGTAACCCGTGCGCGACATATATTCTATAAAAAGCGTCGCATTATTGTGACCATCCCGCCTCATTTCCCAGCCCTGATTTTCAACATGAGATATTCAATTATTGTAAAAACGACATTTAGAGCCGTCCGTCGTTTTTGGTATACATATTGAACAATAGCAGCTAATACACAACTTGCAAGAAATACGTGAAGAAAAAAATTCTTATTCTCAATCAGAATATCGATGAACTTTCGTCCATGCGCCAATTGTTTGCAAAAGAAGGGTGTGATGTTATTACCGCGTCTAGCTGGGAAACGGCGCTGAAACTTATTTCGAATATTGACATCGACTATTTGGTTTTAGACGCAAAAAATAAAGACTTCAAAGAGCGCTTTCAAAACGCGGTTCCGACAATAAAACGATAGCAATCTTGATTCATTTTTCATAACAGAGGAGGGGATATGTGTTATTTTCGAATGTTTTGCGCCTGCACATTTTTGTTTTTGACAACACTTTATTTGGCCGGCCCGGTCAACGCGCAGAGCGACAGAACGGCAGAATACATCAATCAAACTTTCTACAATAAACGACTGTCTTTGATTCGTACAGGGTATGATCGTTGGAAAGGATTGGCCGATGCGTTTCCGCAGGAAAAACATATTTCGGAAATGAATTCTCACTTTTACGCCGCAGTCAACGATTTTAATTACGGAAAAGACGCTGACGGGAAAACGATCATGCCGATGATGGTTGGTTATGCTTTCGGATGGCCGATCGGGGGATTTTACTTTTTAGGGTATACAACGGACTTCAAAAATTTTTTCAAAAAAGATAAAGACGAATCGGCCGGTTATTACAAGGCATTTACACTCGGCGCTAACGTGGATCTGCGTCTGATAACTCTGCAGGGCGACGCTACCGTCAGCGGCGGAACGGTTTCTTTCTACGGGAAATCCTATATCGCGCCCGTGAGGTCTTTTGTCGGGGCGGGGATTAGCAAATTTGGTTTAGTTGACAGGATCACTCCGGGTACTTCAGCGCAGCCAATGTATCCGGGGACTTTGGCAAAACCGCGAGCTAATGCGGCGGCGGTCAATGCGCAACAGATCATTAATAAAGGTACGTATGCGCTGGATCTGATTGAATTCGGAACAAATTACTTCCAATATTTTAACACGGGATTAAAGTATTTCAAACTCGTTAAAGCGCGATACGTTCCGAATATCTCTACTGCGTATCACCAGTTTATCGATTATAAGGACTGGGAAAAGATGAGCTGGGATTTTGAACTGTTTTATGAATCGCGCGGCAAGACATTAACTAAGTCATTTTCTCCCAAAGACTATGAAATACGATTTACCGTGTTCAAATTCTTAGGCGATCAAAGCGACGCCCTCAGCACCGATATTGGCACCAAAGGAACTACATGGCGGCCGGCGGCATTTCTCGGACTTAGTTACAAATCCAAAGAAGACGCCATCAGCCAGACTCTGACGGAAAGCGGACAGGCATATACAGGCGAACATGGTTTCGGCGGAGAAATTGGCGCCGGTTTTCGCGTATTGGGATTCAAACGATTCGGATTTCAGGAAGATACTTATGTAAAGCTCAGCTATTTCATCAATTACAGCCAATATTTCGAACGATTGCCCGCAATGACCAGCGGATTAAAATTTAGAGTGGTATTCTAAATCTATTCGTTCATTTAATTAAGGAGGAGAGACATGAAACGTTTTATTGTAATTGCAGCCTTAGCTTGGTGCGTCGCATACGCGCGCCCTGTGTTTGCGGGCGATGATGTTGCCAAAGCAACTCCGGCATGGAAAGTGAAAACAAAAAACAAACTGGAGAATGTTCAGGAAGTGTTGGGCGGACAGGCCTTTTTTTCTCGCGAAGACGATTACGTATCAGTGATCAATGCCGCGGACGGCAAGGTATTATGGGAAAAAGAATTAAAAGGTTTCAAGAGCAAGAAGTCGTTAATTCTGGTTAAAGACGATCAGCTATCCTATACGACTAAAAAAGAATTTGTCATACTTAATATGAACGACGGATCGGAAAAATCCCGCACGCCGTTTAAGAAAGATCCGCGTTCAGGAAAAGAAGTTTCGGAATCGGATTTCGTAGAATCGGTAAGAACCCCAAACGGGTATATCAATATTTTCCAGAAATCGGTAACGTTTACCGATTTTAAGGGCAACGAAATGTGGACGCGCGGCGATGAGAATATGGGCGCAGGTAATTACAAACTGTTTGATAACGGAAACTTTCTCGCATTTTATTCCAAATCGGTTTCCATGATCGATTATACTAACGGCAATGATCTCTGGAGCCGCAACGATCAGGGTTTCATGCCGGATTATTATCACCAGATCAAAAGCGGCCATTTTGTGGTATTCTATGAAAAAAGCGTCCGGCTGGTTGCTTTCGATTCCGGCAAAGATCTGTATGCATCCGCGGAACCGAGCAACGGCGACTTAAAATATACCTGGTATAAGACCGCCGCCGATAATGACGCGATCATTGTTTTTCTGAAAAAAAGTACCGTATTAGTGGACGGCAAAAATGGTAAGTTACTTTGGTCTGCCGCAATTAAGGGAAGTGAAGAGCGCGGCGGAGTGAAGAAAGATGAAGTGTGCGCTGAATCCGTCGGTAATGCCGCAGTCATCTATCTGGAAAAACAAGCGGTGGGGGTTCATTGTATTTCCGGAAAACAGACTTGGAAAGAGGACGTGAAAGACGATGATGAAATCGCGGACGCGGCGTCATATACCTATAGTGAAAACGATCAAATCGTCGCCGGGTTGGTCAGCGTGAATAAAGTATTGATAAGATACGACGTCGCAACCGCTGAAAAAATATGGAGAACGCCGGATAATTCTTTTATAGGACAGATGGTTGATCAGTATAAGATCGAGGGAGATGATTTTTTATTCGTATCCGGACGACGCGCGTTCCTCATGACCAATAAAGAATTAGGCGTACACCTGTACCGCGTGAATATTAAAGACGGTACGATCAAATGGCATACGCAGACCCGCGCAGGCTGGTCCAATGCATTTGGAAAAAATGTGAAGACAACCTACGCCAACGTTGCGAGCGGTCCGTTTATTTTTAAAGATAAAAATCTGATAGCGCTGGTAACGAATATGGGGTTGGCTCTGATCAATCTGACTGACGGAACCGTATGCGGCAAAGACGGGAAGTGGACAGCAAGCAAAATCGGCGATTGGAAAACGCCGGGCTGCGTTTATGAAAGTTATAAGATGATCTATGCCAGCACCATTGTTCCGCCCACGGCTCAAACAGTTAATATTGTCGCCGTGTACGCGAGCGCGTTCAGTTCTATGCGCAATATGTCTTTCGTCAACCTGAATCCTGATCCGATCATCGTAGGCGACGTCATGTACGTCTGCGCGTCGATGGATGAAAAAGTAGTTGCCGTAGATATCAAAGGAGGGAAAAAACTTTGGGAATGCGATGTGAATGGTCCCATCGTCAAATTGCCGTTCAGTAAGGGATTGGCTGTGAAAGACGGCAATGTGTTTGTTCGGACCGGATTTTATCTTGACGAAAATATTTTGTTTGGCGTAAATAACCCTAAACCGACCCCGATCGGAGATAAAGGCGATTTTGGTTTTGTCGGTATCGACGGTAAAACAGGTAAAGTCATGTGGAAGTTTCAGGACTTCGATAAAATGGATCCCGTCTATCTTGTAGACGTGGTGACCGATAAAGCCTACGCCGAGAAGGCACAGAACGGCAATTGCTCGCAGAAAAAACTTAAATTAGGATTGGTCGGCATCAATATCGATCGGCCGTCGTACATGTTAATCGGCGGCGGCAATGGCATTGCGGGCATTCAGCGTGATGCAAACGATCCGTGCAAGGCCCTATGGCACATTGACGACGATTTCACGGCGGCATCCGCGGCATATGAATTAGGCGCGGGTACGACCGCGATGATGTTATTTGCCAATGACGTAAAACGCACCGTGATCTGCTCCAACAAAAATATGTATCTGGTGGATGAGGCAGCGCACAAGGTCTTATGGAAAGCAAAAAAAGAATCCAACCAATTTCTCCCGGCGCTGGTTTCTACCAAAGCCGGGCTCTTGTTGGACGTAGATGGAAAAGAAATGACGGCGTATAAGTTTGTTAATTAGTTTCGATTGAAGTATAGCGAAATTAAATTCCGCTATACACTTTATAAAACATAAATTTGAAAGTAATTTAGAATAAGAAGCATTAAATAATTACCTAAACAAAAAACCCCGTAAACATAAAATGTCTACGGGGTTTTAGTTTTTGTCCGATCCGCTTTCTAAAAATCAGATCCGATCGTGAAATAATGTTTCGCGTCTCCGCCGCCGAAACGCGGACTGCGGATATTCCATGCAAGATCATACCTCAGGATAAAGAACCCGAGAAATGCGCGAATGCCGAATCCATAGCCCAGGCGGGCGTCCTGAAATACGGCGCCAGGTTCGCCTTTTAAGGTCTGGCCCCAGTCAAATTTCGCTCGGTTATAAACGATATTCCCGTTGCGGTCGACGTACCGGTAGTTTGCCCTGTGAAAGCTGCCGTCCGGATCCTGAAAAGTCTGATCCTGCCCGCCCCAGGCCGCGCCGAAGTCGACGAATGTGACGCCGCGAATCTGCTGCAGGAACAATGGGATCGGGAAACCCAGCTGCATAAAATGGATTAGGGGAAATCGTAATTCCAGATTGCTTACAAAATATCGTGTGCCCTGCAATTCGTAATAATCGCTTCCGCGCAAAGGCGAAACGAAAGTGGCGAGAAAGTCTTCCAGCGCGTCAACGATGATCTCGCCGCTGCGAAACCGCGGGATGATCCAGTTATCCAATCCGCCGACGAAGAAGCGCTGAGGATCGCGTCCGTACGTGCTTCCCGCGCTCGCGCGAAAAGCCACCGCGTAATATTTCTTGAACCACCAGTATTTGCGCGCGTCCGCTGAAACGGTCGTAAAGCGCAAACCGTTGGATCCGTAACCGGGACTGGTAACCACGGATAGCTGAGCGCGGCGCCCGTCGAACGGGCCAAAATACGTGTTCAACGCGTTGTCGGTTGTCAACGAAGCGCCGATAAGCGTATTCTGCGAGCGGCGGGTCGGGCCAACGCCTATATTTTCTTTGGTGGCCGGAATCCCACCCGGCAACGGTCTCATATCATTGGCAATAGAAGTTTCCCGCGCTATTACGAACTGGGTCACGTCCACTTCAAACCGATTGAACTTATTGAAT
>WBUR01000066.1 GCA_008933615.1 bacterium
CGATACCTACGTAAAAGTGTTGTCCTTTAAAACTTAAATTTGAGGTTTGTGTTTCCATGATAAGTTCTCCATTTTAAATTTAGAAGAAACTTATCAAAACACCGACTCATTAACATAATGTCTCAGATTGAAGGGTTCTCTTCCATTTGTGAGCCAACCCGATAAGCACGTTTTTTTATAACAAAAGATTCGTTCGCTGGCAGAAAATTCCGATAAACGTCTCCAGCCCTAACTTATCTTCTTGATCAAATCGGCTTTCCAACGGACTGTCAACATCGAGCAGGCCGATCAACTTGTTAAATTTAACGATCGGAATAACGATCTCGGAATTCGATGCGCTGTCGCAGGCAATGTGGCCGGGGAATTCGTGAACATTTTTTACAATCACGGTTTCTTTTTTCTGCGCGCAGGTTCCGCAAACGCCTTTTCCTATCGCGATGCGCACGCAGGCCGGCCTCCCCTGAAACGGGCCTAACACAAGTTCGTCGTGCCGGTTAAAATAAAATCCTGCCCAATTGACGTCCGGAAGCGTGTGATAAAGCAACGCCGCGGCATTGGAGGCATTGGCGATAAGATCGCGTTCTTCTTCGATCAGATACTGCAATTGCGTATGTAGATGTCTGTAGCATGCTGATTTTGTGGCGAAGTGCTGTGAATTTACGTCAAACAAGATTAACTCCTGAAACTAATTGCGTTCTTTGCGTCCTCTGCGGCTACATGTTTTTTTCAAAACCCCACGCCTTTTTTCTTTTTTCCGGATTTGCCGCCGGTGTGAATCGGACAATGATCCGTCGGCTGAAATTTAGCGTTAAAAACCTCTTTGATCTTTTCCGGGCAAGAAGTATGGGCCAGTTGTCCCGATTCCTTACATATTTCCAGCCGTACGACGCCCGGCGGCATTTCAAAATCCTCCACCGGTAAATCCATATCTTTCAGCGCATGCGCCATGAATCGCCCCCAGATCGGCGCCGCCGTTACTTCGCCGGGGTTTTTACTTCCGAGATTAAATTCATACGTATCGAACCCGACCCATACGCCCGTCACCATCTGCGGGGTAAATCCGATATACCATCCGTCGGACCACTTCTGGGTCGTACCCGTTTTTACGCCGGCCGGCCTTTCAAATCCGTATGCGCGCGCATATTTGCCCGTTCCCCATTCAATACTCGACTTCATCATATCCGCCATGATGAAAGCCGTTTCCGCGCTCAACACTTCTTTGTATTTCGGCACATGCTGATAGATCACGTTGCCGTCACGGTCTTCAATTCTCAAAATGGAAACCGGCTCCACACGTATTCCTTTATTCGCAAACACGCCGTACGCGGAAACAATCTGAAGCGGAATGACATCCGAAACGCCCAGCGCCAGGGCGTCCACAGGCATCAGCGGCGTTTCGATGCCCATTTTCTGTGCGTAGGCAACGACTTGTTGCGCCGGAACAATCTCCTGCATCAGACGTATCGCCACGAGATTAAGCGAGCGGGCAATAGCGTCACGTAAGGTCGTCGGGCCGCCTCGTTTGCCGTCATAGTTCTGCGGCGTCCAGCGTTTCCCGTCTTCCATGATCAGCACCACATCCTGATTGAGTAATTTAAACGCCGGTGAATAGCCGTTATCGATCGCAACGGTGTACAGGAACGGTTTGAACGTAGATCCGGGCTGGCGCGCGATCTGCGTCACATGATTCAGTTTATATTTATTAAAATCGCGGCCGCCGATCATCGCGAGAATGCGTCCGTTGGTCGGATCGATCGCCACGAGACTGGCCTGCACAGTGCCGTAAAATTTACATAACGAATCCACGCTGCGCGGATTCTGCAGGAGTTTGTGAATGGTCTCCGAATCCACGCCTTCTCTTTGAAGGTAACGTGTCAGGTAAGGTTTTGCATTCGCCTTGACAACGCCGGCCCCGAATTTGTCCAAACCGATAAATTTTTCCTTGACGCTTTCCTGATATGCGTTCTCCGCAGCGTTCTGCGCGCGTGTGTCGAGCGTCGTAAACACGCTGAGCCCGCCTTCGTAAATGTTGAATTTCAGACTGTCCTGCATAGCTTCCAGTTCCTGCCGCACGTGTTCCGAAAAATAAGGAGCCACGCCGACGATTTCCTCTTCGCGTGTGGTGGTCAACACTACTTTCCTGGGTTTAGTTTCGTCATACTCCGCTCTGGATATAAACCCGCAGTCAAGCATTCGTTTTAGCACGATGATTTTCCGCCGGTCGGCGGCGTCGGGGTTTCTCACGTAATACGACGGCGCCTGCAGATGGCCGATCAGGTAAGCGCTTTCTTCCAACGTGAGGTCCGCCGCATCCTTACCGAAAAAGTTCTTTGCCGCCGCCTGAATGCCATAGGCATCATTACCGAAATACATGTGCGTCAGATACATTTCAATGATTTCATTTTTCGAATACGTCTTCTCAATCTGAATGGCGGTTAGAATTTCTTTGATCTTGCGCGATAAAGTTTTTTCAAAATCGAAGTACAGATTCCGCGCAAGCTGCTGCGTCAGCGAACTGAATCCTTCTTTCGAACTCAGGCTGGCGGTATTGACCATGGCCGCTTTGACGAAGCGGATCATGTCCACGCCCCAGTGATTATAAAATCGATGATCCTCGGTAGCCAGCAGCGCATTCACTACGTTCTTAGGCATCTTGTGGAACGGCACGCGCGTGCGGCGTTCCTTGAAAAACTCCTTGATGACCTTGCCGTCGGCGGAATATACTTTAGTGGAGAGTTTCGGCTTATACACTTCCAACTGCGCGATGGAAGGCAGATCGCGGCTGAAGTATATTGCAAAAAAACCGATAATAAAAATTCCGATAACCAGCGCCATTCCAAAAAGACGCACAGCGCGACGCCAAGGGTTCACGGCCGCTTTATTCAATTTTTTTGATGAAACCGACCGATGAGGTTTAACGGGATATTTGGAAGTCTGGTTCAATGAAGTTTTAGACAAGGTTTCGTCGACAATCTTTTTCTTCGGCAACAGATTTTCTTCCGGGTTTTCAGACTCGTTATGCTGAAAATCATCCGTCGCCGATTCGCGTTTTTTTCTTAACATTATGATCTACCGGTCCCTGAGCTAAATAACAGGATTAAACCGTTGACAAGCGCCACCATATCATAGGGTCAACCGTTTTATATTTTGAAAAATTATTTTTTAAAAGCGTTTTGTGAGACGGAAGATTTGCCTGATCGGTTTGAGCAACAATCGTTCGCACGTCCGGCTGATTTTTAGCCCATGACACCATTCCGCCGATTGTTTCGGTCATATACCCGTTATTTTGAAATTGCGGTTCCGTACCGTAGCCGATCTCCACTTCGCCCGCGTCATTAGGCTCGCCGGTAAAAAGAAGTCCGGCGACCATTTTGTTTTCCGATTTTGAAATGACCGTCCATAACGTGTAATATAAATAATTCTTTTTCGGATCGCCCACATTAGGCAGAATCGATTTCTCAAAAGCGTCCGCCAGTTCCGGCGACAAGCTTCTTGGTGAACGGTTCAGTTTCAAATCGTCCTCCCATGAGTAATCCGCCTTCACGTATTTATTTAACTGTTCCAATGTCAGCGGCATGATCCGGAGCCGCTCAGTTTCGATAATCACTGCTTAATTTCCCCAATCGTTAAACAGCCCATGACCTTCGATTCCGAGTAAATTTAGTACTCGACCCGTTATAAAATCCGCCAGGTCGTCCAGCGATTGCGGTTTCTGATAAAACGCCGGCATGGCCGGTACGATCAGGGCGCCCGCCTGTGAGAGCTTCAGCATATTTTTAATTTGAATGCTGTTCATCGGCGTCTCACGCGGAACGACGACCAGCGGAAACCGTTCTTTGAGCGCGACATCGGCGGAACGTTCGATCAAATTGGCCGCCGCTCCGTGCGCCAGGGCAGACATCGTTTTCATGGAACACGGCACGATCACCATACCGAGCCTGCGGACGGAACCGCTCGCCATCGGCGCGGAAATGGAATCATTGGAGTAGGTTTTAATGCTGCCTTTCATGACGGATGGGCCGAACTTTTTCTTCAAAAATGCTGAAATGTCTTCCTTGTCAAGGTTGGCATCCATTTCAACTTTAAATGTGATCTTGCCCGCATCCGATACGATAAAGTCCACCTCGAATGTATTCATCATCAAATACCGCAAGAGCCTTACCGCATAAAGCGCACCGCTCGCTCCCGTCACGGCAACCGTTAAACGTTTATTCATGTCAATCTGTCCCTTCTATAACTCCGGCAAATATACTTGAAATTATTTTCTTAATCAATCAGACCTGTGATAAAATACGTTAAGCGCAGAGGACGCAAAGAAACTCAACAGTTAGCGCCGTTTTTGAAATCACAATTCTATGCGCCGCGTATTACGAAGTTTCTGAATATTTCCGACGGCTTGGGAAACCGATTTCGGCCTAACGAGAAGATATCGCTGGGTATAACACGTCGTCCAGCAGCCTTCGCAATGGCTGTATTCATCGAGGCGTTTTTGGTATTCGTAACCGGAAAAAATATCCTTCAGGCTTTGATGGAACACATTGCCGATCGGATTGCCTTTACACAAATGCACATCGCCGTTTTCCATAATGGTCGTACGCGTGGAAAGATATTTCGATTCTACGAACGGACACCAGTTGAGATTTGGATTATCCACATACGGGGCGATGCCTTCGACAAACGAATCGAGATTCATAATATCCGGATTGCCCTTCAGGAACTTGACCAGTTTGTTTAACCGTTCGCCCGGCCGCACAACCATGGTGTCGTCGTATCGTGTGGAAAAAGTTAACGTGTGGTATAATCCTATCGTGGATTTCCACCCGAGTTTTTTTACGTGCGCGATAATATCCGGTATCTGTTCCATATTTTTATCGCTGATCACCGTATTGGCGTACAAAAGTGATTTCTTTTTCGATTTTTTTTGTATTGACCGCCGCATTTCGGAAATCATTTTCATTCGATCCGTCACGGTCGTGTCGTAATCTTTACATCCGCGCAGTTCATCTCCGATCGCACCGAATCCGTCAAACGACGTTTGGATGTGCATTCCGTTTTCCAAACAAATGCGCGCGGCCGGTTCGATCATTTCCGGTTTATTGTAAAGGCCGGTGACGAGCGTTGTAGCGTATTGAAAAGTGCGATTGGCCTCCATCATCATTTCCGGTAAGGCTTCCACGACGGTCGTTTCACCGCCTGAAATAAATCCGACATAAGCTCCATAGTCGCGCAGATTGGCCATCACGCTTTTAAATTCCTCCAGTGACATCGTGTGCGTATTTTTAAAAGGAATGACGCACTGCAGGCAGCGCTGCGTGCAGACGTACGTAATACGCACTTCCGTGCTGGAATTAAACGGACGTTGATGCGCGAGATTATTTAGAATTTTGAACAAGCAGCCTCCCTTTTGTTTAAAGAAAAAAACTTCAACCGCAAAGTGCGCAAATAAATCAGAATAAAAAGTCTCATCGCACTTGGCTTCATTGCGGTTATCCCCATCTTTAGCTACAGAAATTATCGCGGCATCAAAATAAACGCCCCGCTCCGGATAAACAGAACGGGGCTTAAGGATAAAAATTTCAATTCATACTAAAAATAAAACAACACGCCGCCGCTGAAATACGACGCATCCTGGTCGTTGATATTGGCTCCGACTTCGCCTACAAATGCCACTTTCGCTTTAAAGGGAATATGAACTCCGCCGACCAGCGTGTAGACATTGTCTGCTTGAGACGGATCGAGCAATACTTTCATATTCAGGCCGCCGTACAGAGAGAACGTGCTGAAACGATTACCTACCATACCTGAAAAATCCAATCCGCTGCCGGCATCTGAATTGGAGAATCCGCCTCCGCGCACCGTAAGGCCTACTGCACCGGGGCCGTCATAGAATACCTGGTATTCTACGCTGCCGCCGAAATACGTTTCGCCGCGGTTAAATCCGAGATCGCCGTTGAGTTCAAATCGCGGCGCCAGTCCGTAGCGAACATGGCCGAGCACGCCGAAGGATTTCGGGCCTTTCAAATAATTCTGTGCTTCCGCGCCGATCAGAAACGCGCCTTGTTTCATCACCGCCGCCGGCCCGAAGTAACCGCCGGAACCCGCCTGGCCTCCGTCGCCTGCAAATACATTAACCTGTAAAACCGCAGCTGCAAAAAAAGCGAAACATAACTGTTTCATCGGTTTCTCCTTTAGTTAAATGATACTCAATGTGGTATATTTGTTTTTTAAGCTGGCGATTCAACATAACAAATAATCGTTTTTTTTGCAAATGATATTCATGAAAAGACCTGAGGCGGCTTCCGAAAAAGACCTTGAAAATAAGGCAATTTATCGCGAATATTTCTTTCACAAAATGAGGAATGAAATTGCCTGTGATTCGTTTTTTTCTGGCCGCGACGGTACTGGTGAGTTCCTGTACGTCGGAAGATGTTCGTAAATCAAATTTTGTAACCGAGGGTTTTCGGTACACGATGATACAGCAGAGCGCCGGCCCGAACGTGATTCACATTTTTGAGATCGACCTGAAAAACCCGCTGCTGGAAATCGACGCATTCAAGGCGGGCCATAATATACGTACGACCAGTTTGCTTTCCCAGATCGTCGAAGCGCCCGGACAGGAAAATGTCATCGGCGCGGTTAACGGCGATTTTTTTTCCAAGGAAGGCTATCCGTCCGGTGCGCAGGTGCATGACGGACAAATTCTCAAAAACGCAGCCGATGCATGGTACGCGCTCGGGATCACCAGTAAGAACCAATATTTTATAGAACCGATTTCTTTCAGAGGAACGCTGATCATCAATTCCTTTACGAATCTGGCCATTGACGGATTTAATAAACCGCGCCAGGCAAATGAATCTGTTTTGTACAATAATTTTTTTGGTTCGCAAACCAACACCAACGTGTACGGCGCGGAAGTAACCCTTAAAGCGAAATTTTCCGGCAAAAGCGTCGGCGACACGGTTCGCGGCATTGTTCTGGCGGTGGACAGCGTGTCGGGAAATAATCCGCTGACCGATTCGACGGTCGTACTTTCCGTTCACGGAGAAGACAAGATCAAACTGGTGCGGCGGATGTTCGCAGGACAGATCCTGGAAATTGTGATTCGCGCCGATCTGCGCGAGGACAAAATTCGCACGGCTATAGGCGGATTTCCTTTTCTCGTTAATAATAAAAAAAATCTCATCACGGATAATCCTGAGGCCACGTCTGATTTTTATATTAAACGCTCCGCGCGCACGGCCGTGGGTATCGCCGATTCGGTTCAAAAACTATACATTGTTTGCGTCGACGGCAATCAAACCAATTACAGTTCCGGTATGACGCTGAACGAACTGGCGGACTGGATGATCGGATTGGGATGCGACCGGGCTCTAAATTTGGACGGCGGCGGTTCCACGACGATGATCGTTCGCGGCCAACTGGTCAACAGGCCGTCGGACGGGGCGGAAAGGCCGATTTCAAATGCGCTGCTGATCCGCCAAATCCAACGCCCCTAACGGCATGGCACACGGATGACACCGATTTAACAGATTCACACTGAGATAATTTGTAAACTTTCGGAATTAGAGAATCCACTAAAGTTACATGACAGAACCAACCCGACAAATCAGAACCGTACGTAATCCGTACCATCTGACCGTTAATTTCAAAAGCGGCCTTTTTGTTCTCGCGCTCGTCATTATATTCGGCGCGCTGGCGTACACGCAGTTTCTTGTGGAACGGCTTCGCGACGATTCGCGCCACATCGTAAAAATATATACGCAGATCATTGCGCGGATCGGGCAGGACGATCCGGAGGGCGAGTACAGTTTTATTTTTGATGAGATCATTAAGCGTATTGAATTTCCGATCATCAATACCGCGCCGGACACCACCATTCTTTCGTGGCGCAATATTCCGGGCATCGTCGGCGATACGCTCACGGCGGAGGCTGAGAAGAAACTCAAAAAGGTGATCGCTGATATGGACATTGACAATGCGCCCATTCCGATTCTATATGAAAACACAACGCTCGGTTATATACATTATGATACGGACAGCAAGCTGATCCGTCAGTTGGCCTGGCTGCCGGTGATCGGCATCGGCGTGGTCGGCGCATTTATTCTGATCGGGTATATCGGATTCAGCAATATCAAACGGAGCGAACAGCGCAGCATCTGGGTTGGTATGGCCAAAGAAACCGCGCATCAGCTCGGCACGCCGCTTTCCTCGCTCATGGGATGGGCGGAATTGCTTCGCGGCGAAGCGGAAGGACGTGAATCTACCTTGCGTATTATCGGCGAGATGGAGGTGGACATTAAACGGATCGACCGCATCGTCACGCGTTTTTCACAGATCGGCTCCGCATCTGATTTGAAACAGCACGATATGATCCCGCTGTTATCGGAATTAGCGCAGTATTTCCGCACGCGTATGCCGCAATTGGGCAAAACGATCACAATTGAAGAAGTGTATGAGACTAATGCCACGCCTTTTATCAATGCGCAGCTTATCGCGTGGGTGATTGAAAATATCATTAAGAACGCCGTGGATGCCATAGACACGCAGGAAGGAAGGATCAAAATTCACCTCTCGCTGCAAAACGGCAGCGTCTGCCTTGATATCTCCGACAACGGCCGCGGGATCGAACTGAAAAACTTTTACAATATTTTTCGCCCGGGATTCAGCACTAAGAAACGCGGATGGGGGCTTGGACTAAGCCTTGCTAAACGGATCATCGAAGATTATCACAACGGCAAAATATTTGTCAAGGACAGTAATATAAATCAGGGAACGACCATTCGGATCCAGCTTAAAAAAGGTTGACCGGTTCCTTTTAGCCTTTTACGTCTGTTGTTGTTTTTACTCTTTGAATTCTGGCTTTAGATTTTTATTATCAGTCAACATAGTTGAGGAGCGGTACATGGCCATCACAGAAGAACAAATTCGATCCATCGTTGAAGAAACCAAAAAACAACTGGGCCCGCAGGCAAGCGATGAAGTCATAAAAACTGTCGTACTCGAAACCATCCGCCGCTTCGGATCGGACGAAGGCAAATACGTCAGCGAACATCCCAGCACTTTCAAATATCTCAACAAAACCGAAGGACGTATCATCGTCACTGCGTTCGGCAAGAACCAGCCGGGCGTAATCTCGAGTATTTCGCATGAACTGACCAATTGCAATTGCGATATACTCGACGTGAGCCAGAAGATCATGCAGGAATTTTTTACGCTCATCATGCTGGTTGATATCAAAAACGCGATCTGCCCCTTCGGCGTGATCAAGGAAAATATGGCGAAGATCAGCGAAAAAATTGGTATCCGCATTCTCGCTCAGCACGAAGACGTGTTTAAAGCAATGCACCGTGTATAATGAATAATGAGTAATGAATAATGAGTAATGAAT
>WBUR01000067.1 GCA_008933615.1 bacterium
TCCCTAATCCACCCATACCTGATTTTGCAAAAGTAGCATCGGCGCCGGCGGCTTCCGCTTTGGCTTTGTATTCCTCGAGCGATCCGGTGTGAAATATGATTTTAGGCCTTGACGGGTTAATAGCTTTGGTTTCCGCACAAACCTCAATACCGTTCTTGCCCGGCATATTGGTGTCGAGTATGACGATATCCGGATCGAATGATTTTATTTTTTCCATAGCCTGAATGCCGTCCTCGGCAAAATCAAGTTCGTATCCCGACTTTGATAAATAGATCTTCAATAAGCTTCGAACGGTATTTTCGTCGTCAACAACTAAAACTTTTTTTGGCACGGCAACCCTCGGTTAGATTTTTACAAAATGTTTTCCGGATAATTGTTTAACGGCGCCCATCAGCTCGAGGTTGAGAAGATAAGATAACGTCTCGCCAATACTTAAATTAGCCGTTTTTGATATTTGATCAATATGACGCGGGTCATTTGCTACGCAGTCGTAGACGGATTGTTCATGATGATTAAGCTGTAGAATTTTTTCCTTTTTCACGGGATGGGTAAGCGGCATCAGCTTGTGTTCGAGTTCGACGAGTATATCATCCACGGATTCGACTAATTTAGCTCCGTTCTTAATAAGCCGGTTTGGACCTTGGGATTGCTTGACATTCACATTCCCTGGAATTGCGAATACTTCACGGTTTTGTTCCGTTGCGTACTCGGCTGTGATCAGTGCTCCGCTTTTTTCGCCTGCCTCCACGATCAGCGTTCCGAGAGAAATACCGCTGATGATACGGTTGCGTCCTGGAAAATTAACGGCATCAGGCGAGGTGCGCATCGGATAATCCGATATCAATGCGCCGTGTTCGGTAACATCCATCGCGAGCTTGAAATTTTCCGATGGATAGATCCGGTCAACGCCCGAACCCAGTACGGCTAATGTTCTGCCGCCATTTTTTATTGCAGTGATGTGCGCAATCGTATCTATCCCGCGGGCAAGCCCGCTTACCACCGTAATACCGCGGACGGCAAGTTCCTGCGCAAGCGATTCAGTGATCCATTTTCCGTACGATGTGCATTCACGCGTCCCGACGATGGCTACCGAATAGCGATCGGTATCAGATAACGTGCCGCGAACAAATAAGAAAGCCGGCGGATCAAATATGTTTTTGAGATTTTCCGGATAAACATCATCCCAAAACGTAACGATATTAACATGGTATTGATCCAGGAGTTTTATCTGATCGTCAACAAAACGCGGGTCGCGCTGTGACGGGCTCAAAATTTTCTCCGCAGTTTTTTGGTCAAAACCGTCTGTCGCGATCAATTGGTGCAGAGGCGCACGTAAAACATTTTCAGCCGATCCGAATTTATTGACCAACGTGCGTATCTTTGCATGTCCTATCCCGGGAATAGACGATAACAATAATAAATGATAGAAATTATCTGACGTCATAACTGTTTTGGAGTGAAATTTATGTGCCAAGAAAATAGAAAAGAGCGGTCTCAAAATCAAGATGGTTTATAAAAAGAAGAAGGCAAAGCAGTTATGCTTTGCCTTTATAATCGGGAGGAGTACAGCTTATTCGCCCCGTAATTCTCGTTTAAATTTCATTTTATGCTTCCTGCCGTCAAAATGCATCAGTCGGCGCTGCGTACGCATTTGTTCTATTTTATCCTTTTGATCTTTGGTTAAAACGTTCCGGCAGTCAATACGTGCATTCATTTTGTTAAGTTTGACCTGTGTTCGAAGCGCATCAATTTCTTTTACTTTCAAGGCGATTGTATTCTTGTCGGGGCTGTCCATCGCCATTAATTCTTGTAACTCCATTTGCTTAAGCTGAATATCCCCTTTTAATGGAATGTTTTGTTTCCTGGCCGTGTTTCTAATTTTTTTCATCTTATCGGTCTGATCTTTAGTGAGATTCAGATCGTCGGGCATTTCAGGAGGAATGGGCAATCCGGCTCCGGCTTCGTCACTCCACGCAAATCCTTTTTCCTCATTCATGTCCATGCCTTCAAAATCGTCAAATGAATCCATGTCCGGAATAAACGCGAAGAATTCCTGTTCGTCGTCATGGTCGACATCGGTAATAATAGTGATATTTTTTTCTTGGCCGTAAACGCCCATATTTGTGAATAGGATAAAGGCGGCAATGCTCAAAAATGAGAATGGCTTCATGATGAGTCCTTTCAATTTTCTGGTTTAGGTATTTGTTTTTTGTAATGATTAGACTAAATTATTTTCAGAAGGTTTAATACAATTCTAATTATTAATAAATTAACGTACCTATCCGGTTGACTCACCAATGGAAAAGATAAGTTCAGTCTGAGCTCGGTCGAAGGCTGGTCACCATGACGTTTGTGAATAAAGTGGATAAGCGCATAAACATCAATTATTGGTCAGATTAAAAAAACTTTATGAATAAAGCACTCACCGGTTGCATATGTGCGGTTGTTCTGATCAGTCTCTCCCGCCCGGGGGAGGCCCAGAATAAAAAATTATTTGAAGGCTCAGATACCGCTCAGTTTCAAGTAGAAATAAGAGGTAAATTTGACCGGCAATCGGCATGGAATGTTAATCTAATCAACGCCAATGTTTCTTCCTTCCAGTCCCGTCCTAAAGATATGGACATTTCTCAAACCACTCTCGACATGCTCAATTCAAAAATAATAAATATTTTTGAGGAAGTTCTTGAAAGCTATCAGATCAAGAATGTAAGCCGTAATAAAAAAGATTATAAAAAATTCCGCCAACGCGCCGAACCGATCTTTTCGGAAGGCGGCGATCAATATTACCGGATCGAGGTCGTCATTGCCGGTGATAACGGGCTTGGCGGCCATTACGGCGGGCTTGACATACAATTGTATTTTAAAAGCCTTCACCGAAGTTCGAATGTAGTCTACGGATATTCATTTCGAACGTTGAAGATCGGCAAGTCCGATGCGGAAACTTTATTCGAAATGAGGCGAATCTTGTCAGAACAACTCAATGAGTCTTATGATGACTGGAAGGCCTCTCTTGAGAAAGATCTTAAGAATCCCCGGTTCTATTTGTTGCTCCGGTTTGACGTTAATGACCTGAGCCCAAAGCAGCAAAAATTCATTCGCAAGGAACTGTTCCCTTGTCTATACAGCCGGGCAGATTCGCTGGGGTACATTGATTTAAAAAAATTCTATTTCCAGATATTCTATCGGTTGAAAAATGCCGATCAAAACGAAACAGAAGAAAGTTATATCACGCAGTATGCCCATTTGCTTCAGTTTTCTATGGGGAGTTCTAATAAATATCCATGCAGTCTTTGGAAAACACCTTTAGAAAATTATCGTGCTACTTTCAAAATCGATTCAACGGAAAAAATTATCACCATAGGATGGAAAAAACCGGAGTAGCAAATCAGGATTATGATTTTTTTTATTTATTAATCATTGTGCTTATCGGGTTTACTCACATACGTCATGGTGAGCGGAGTCGAACCATGACCAAGTTTAGTAAAATCAGTCTTCGACTTCGCTCAGACTGAAGTGTTCCCTTCCTTTTGTGATCCAACCCGATAAGCACGTTAATCATTATTCATTGCAATAGGAGGTTGTATGAAAACAAAGCGTCGGGAGTTTCTGAAGAATTCACTGGTCACAGGAGCGGGGTTCCTGTTGACGCCAAAGCTGTCCTTTCTTGAGGAATTAAAAATACAAACAAAGGTAAAGCCGGTAGTTATTTCCAGCGCGAACGGCCTTCAGGCAACGGCCAAAGCAATGGAAATGATACTCAACGGCGCCGATGCGTTGGACGCATGCATCGCAGGAGTCAATATGGTTGAAGACGATCCAAACGATATGAGCGTGGGTTACGGAGGTTTACCGAATGAAGAAGGCGTGGTGGAACTGGACTCCTGCGTTATGCACGGCCCTTCGTGCCGCGGCGCCGGCGTTGCTTCCCTGCGCAATATAAAAAACCCGTCCAAAGTTGCCAAAGTGATCATGGACAGAACGGATCATGTGTTAATGGTCGGCGATGGCGCATTACGATTCGCAAAAGCACACGGGTTTAAGGAAGAGAACCTGTTGACCGATGAGGCCAGGAAAGAATGGTTGAAATGGAAAGAAAATTTGAGCAAAGATGACGATTGGCTGCCGGAGCACAAACTAGAAGATAAAGACATTGGCGAAAATGTGAAAAATTATATTCGGACGACCGGTACGATAAACTGCAATGCCGTGGATGCGTTCGGCAATATATCCGGCGTAACCACAACGAGCGGGCTTGCGTACAAAATACCAGGGAGGGTCGGAGATTCGCCGATACTCGGAGCCGGATTATACGTTGATAATGAGGTCGGCGCTGCCGGTTCAACGGGGCGTGGGGAAGCCAATTTGCTCAATTGCAGCAGCGTCATGATCGTGGAATTTATGCGGCAGGGCAAATCACCCGAGCAAGCCTGCTTGATGGCTTGTCAGCGAATTGTAGACCATACGAAAGAAGCGCGTCTTATGAACGACGATAAGAAACCGAAATTCAATGTCACGTTTTATGCCGTCAACAGACGCGGTGAATACGGCGGCGCTGCAATTTGGAGCGGTGCAAAATATGCTTTAAATACAGGAGAGAAAGAAAGCGTATTGAAAGAAAGCGCGTTTTTATACAAGAGAATGAAATAATCGATCGTTTATCTAAAAAAAACACTTAAGCATCGTGAAAAATTTTTGTCTAACAATTTTTATTTTTATTGCAGGCACGAATCCCGACATGCATGGGCACGCTCAAAATAGTTCTTCAATTCGGTTTGCTGTGATCGGGGACTTTGGAAAAGCAGGACAACCCGAGGCGGATGTCGCAAGCATGGTTAACAATCTGAACCCTGATTTTATTATTACAACCGGTGATAATAATTATGATGTTGGCGCTGCTACTACTATTGACGAGAATATTGGCAAGTACTACAGCAGCTTTATCTCGCCTTATGTTGGAAGTTATGGATCAGGGGATACGATCAATCGTTTTTTTCCGTGTCTGGGAAATCATGACTGGGCTACAACCGGCGCCGTTCCTTATTTGAATTATTTCAGCCTGCCGGGCAATGAGCGTTATTATGATTTTGTTCGCGGCCCCGTACATTTTTTTGCCATTGACAGCGATCCGAATGAACCCGATGGTATCGATAGTTCATCTGTTCAGGCACAATGGTTAAAAACAGCACTCGCAGGATCCACGGCCATATGGAAGATTGTGTACATGCACCACCCGCCCTATTCTTCAAGTTCGGTTCACGGTTCGACGACGACCATGCAGTGGCCGTTTAAGCGGTGGGGCGCATCGGCTGTTCTGGCAGGCCATGATCATACATATGAACGTCTTTTGAAAGACAGCCTCATTTATATTGTTAACGGTTTAGGCGGCAGAAGTATTTATTCTTTCGGAACAGCGATACCGGAATCCCACGTTCGGTTTAACGATGATTATGGCGCCATGATCGTTGTGGCCAATTCAGATAGCATAACGTTTCTATTTATAACCAGGAATTATCATATTGCGGACAGACACACGCTTCACAATTTATATAGCAGCTCAGAACCTCTTCCCGAAAAATTCTCACTAAAGCAAAATTATCCCAATCCGTTTAATCAAGGAACGACGATACGTTTTGACCTGCCGGAATCCGGTCATGTTAAGATTTCATTGTTCAATGAATTGGGTCAAAAAGTAAGAATTTTGGCGGATGATTCGTATAATGTCGGCGAGAATCACGTGCTGGTGGACATGAAAGGTTTTTCCAGTGGAATTTATTTCTACAGAATGGAAACTAAGAAGTACAGCAAGACAAAAAAAATGGTCTACGTGAAATAAGTAAGATCTTCCGGTTGGTTAAAAGCAACTTTTTTAAATCTGCCTATTTACATTTTTAGCCCTATCGCAATCAGCGGGCTTCTCACTTCATGGTTTGTTTGTTGAACAAAAATTTGGCGGGATGAACCGATGCATTTATCAAAATCGCATAACGGATTATTTCCGCTCGAAATATGATTTCATTTCTTCAACGCTGGCAGTACACACATTGAGATCATGGAGAAGACCGTCGGTCAGGCCGTAAATCCATCCGTGCACAGCCAGGGGCTGATTACGCTTCCATGCTTTTTCTACGATCGTCGTATTGCAAACATTGTGAACCTGCTCAATAATATTTAGTTCACACAACCTGTCCATCCGTTCAGATTCAACTTTTATCTGACTGAGTTCCGTTTCATGTTTCTGAGCAATTTCCCGAATATGGCGCAGCCAATTATCACTGATACTCAATTGATTGTCCTTCAAGGACGCTTTCACTCCACCGCAGCCGTAGTGTCCGCAAACGATGATGTTTTTTACGCGAAGAACTTCAACGGCGTATTCAATCACGGAAAGGCAATTAAAGTCGGTGTGAATGACAATATTGGCCACGTTGCGGTGGACAAACAATTCGCCGGGTTGAAGTCCGACAATCTCATTAGCCGGAACCCGGCTGTCAGAACAACCTATCCATAAATATTCCGGGAATTGCTGTTGTGATAATTCCTTAAAAAAGCCCGGCTGAGCCGAAGATATCTTTTCCGCCCAGGCTTTATTCTTTTCAAATAGATGTTTTAATGTGCGCATTCAGGTTATTTATATGTATGGTCATTGAGAAGTTCTTTTTAAAATAATGCATGCGTAGTCTAAATTCAACAGTCATTCGGAATACTAAGAAATATTATGTCGCCATAGTTACACGTACTGTGGACGGGATTTGATATGAACAGATCCCCTTATTTCTTCAGTTTGGAGGGTCGGATATAGTGACTGTTTCCGACCGTAATACTAAAAAAAGGCGGCGCCTGTTTTGCACCTGCTTTTTCTTCCGTGCGCATGGTTACATCGTACACCCTGACCAAGTTAAGTGATTTCTCGCTTGCCACTTCAACCGCGACGAATACCGGTAGTCCGTACATGATCGGATTACCGAACAGATCTCTTTCCTGAACTGACCACGGTCCGTGAACGGAAACATCCAGCGGCTTTCTTACTTCTTTGTCGGTTGCTTTTTCGTCCTTATCCCGTTGTCCCCACCCAATATCGTTGCTGAACCATGTGAATGCCGCCTTCGCGAGTTCCTTTGCATTGGCAGGTGAATCCGCACTATGCGTAGGCCAGTTTTTCTTATCTACGGCAGCGTAAAAATCTTTAAGGGCCGTATCTGTTTTATGCTGATGGTCATCCTGCGCCTTTATAGCTTCAGCAAACCCGGGAGAAAATCGTACAGCCATGTCAAGAACCTTCTTTAAACCGGTCAAGTATGCAACTTTGTAAAAATCATGTTTGGATTTCACTTCATTAAGTCCATTCTGATACTTCTGTACGAGATCCCTTGCAATTGCCTCGCGCGTTTTCGCCACATTCTGAATGCCTTCTTCAATTGTTGTGTAGGAATTTGCCGTCTGCCAGTCGCCGGTGCTTTTCTCAATAGCCTCTTCCGTGTTACCGTATTTCGCTGCAAAACTCTCCAACAATTTTTGCGCGTTCATTTTGTCCGATCTTTCAAATTGCTCTATCCTTGTGAGCAAAGGCTCTAATTCGGATGGTTCATTATAGTAGATAACAGAGCCGCCGGCCGCGTCAAAAATTTTGTTCCGAAGATCTGAATATAATGTTTTAATGGCCTCCATGTCAGTTGCCGCCTTTTTATTCAATTCATTTTGTTTGGAAACCTGTTGCTGATAGTTTTTGCTCAATTCAGCATATTTATTTTCTGACACTTGTATTTTTTGTGAGGCATCATCAAAATCCGGGTGCGCTGTAACGCTTTTTTTTGAAGATTCTACTTTCGCTAAGGCCAGGCTGGTTTTCATTTTATCAAGATGATCCTGCATACGTTTTATCAGGATCGCCTGCATCTCCGCGGTTTCCATGGCAAACTGAGCGTAATAATCTTCAAATGATCTATATGATGAACTGAACTGCTGCATCGGATAACGGGCGTCGTACGGCAACTGGACAGATTTACTGCCGCCGGCCGGAACACTCATTGTTCTGTCTGTTTGTGCCGCCGAACTTTTTTCACCCGCGTCAAAGGATATTGCAATTTCCTTTCCGAGTTTCTTCTCGACCTTTTCCTTTTGCGTCATAAAAGTTTTGATGACGGAAGACAGACGCGGCTGATTGGCATCCAATTTCTGAGCATTCGCGATCGTTCCGTCCACGTTCTTTAAGATGTCAACAGCAGCTTCATGTCTTCCGGCGATAATGAGAGAATGGCTTTTTTTAAGATCCCCTTCGGCTTTCTTGACTAATTCCTCAGCGCTTTGCGCCGCCGCGAAACGGTTTTGCACCAGTACGGTCAGAAACAAAGTTAAAGTTCCAACCTTTAAACACCGCAATAAATGTTGCATGGGAACCTCCTTTAATAAAAATGAAGATTCATTTACGCAGACAGAACTGCGCAAGACGGCTTTCCTGTTTCTTGTGAATAATATAGCACGCCATACATTGTAATGCAAATGTGGGCCAATTGACGAAAGGACCGGCGAAAAGCTTTATGGAAGGTCGAGGCGCGAAGAGTAATTCTTCTTAACAACGAATCATCATAGCGGCATCCGCCACATAAATATCGTATGGTCTTCATTCAGTCCAATTGAAAAATCACCGTTTCCATTTTTTACTGCTAAAACGGCGCGCTTCCATTCTGCAAGCATCGCTTTTCCCATCGTTATGTCGACGCGGCTCTTGTTATCAACGATAGTCCATTCATAATAACTCGAACCTGCAGGCCGATACGAAAACTGCAATTCATCCATATTCTTGAACGGAGAATTGTAGTCAGGAATTCGCAGTATTTTTTGGGAGACCGGCGTTAGATGAATAACAAGCTCGCACGGGAATTCGGATTGTAACAAACGTTCAAAACATTGAACTAAAAAATCACAACCGGCAGGATCAGCAGTAAAATGCCACTCGCTCCCGAGCCAGCCGTCGGTTTTGTATTTCCAAAAATAGATGGAGCCTTGTTGTATTATCTTCGCAGGAGGTTTCCTGATTATGGCCATTGGAATAGAGCGGCGTTGCAGAATTTATTTTCTTGTGACAGTGGAATCATTGACAATAGTTTTGAATTGGTATTTCAAATAGATTCAAAAAAATTTTTCTTGGGGTTTTCTCTAACCCCAAGAAAAATTGAATATGCTTATCCGCTTGACTCACATACGTCATGGAGAGCCCTTCGGCAGGGCTCAGGGCAAGCTTGTCGAACCATGACAAAGTATGGTAAAATCAGCCTTCGACTTCGCTGGTATGTAAAGAGTCAAGAGTTTTGATAAGTTTTAATTCATAAAGTTTGTTCTTTGACAACACACTAATAACAAG
>WBUR01000068.1 GCA_008933615.1 bacterium
TCTGTACCCGAGTTAGTTGATTTCGTAAGTGATTCTCTCCGATTTGTAGTTTTTCAAAAAAAAGAGTAAAAAACTCTTATGGAAATCTTTTTTTTATTGACAAAGTACTTTTTAAAGATGTTATGCGCAGTGCCGTTCATACTGTTCTTTTTATTCTCATGTGTTCTTCTGGTCCAAATCTGTCAAAGACGAAATGAAAAATGCTAACTTTAGCAAATACCCAAGAATGGTCATTAAATCCTTCAGTTCCAACGGATGTTTGTGTTGGTCTCCCAAATGCTTGCTCAAAATGTCGTTGGAACTCTTCGTATGATTTAACTTGATCTGTATAATTTGCTCGAAAAAATTCTAATTCCTTGAGTAGGCCACTCTTTCTTGGTTCAAAATGGAATCCAATTGTGCATTTTAATCCGTTTAGCGATTCAGAATCGATCGTATAATATCCAGTTGACACATTCACAAGTCTCTGTCCATTAAACAATTTCATTAATTGTTTCTCCTCAATGTCCCACGGGACAAATACGTCTGGATGGTCAATTTTAAATCCGTTGTCAATAGTCATATTTAGTCTGTTGAAAGGCATTGCGCATAACGCTCGGCGGCTACACGCAGTAGCTCGCACGCGAGAAAATTAAAGTTAATTAAGAACATACTGAAAACGTGAGCGAGCTACTGGCGAAGCGACGCCCACAATCTCTCTATCGTCAAATCAAAAGGCGTCGCGAAGCGGCACGTGTAAGCCGCATGTTATCCGCGGTGAGCCTATTTAAATATTTTACTTTACTATTTCTCATTGTTCGAATATCCATAGGGTGTGCTGGCGAAACGATTGTATAAATTGATATCATTTTGTGACCAGAAAAAAAGACGATTAAGTGCAAAAACTTCTATGCCCAATTCTTTTTTCCCATTTAAAGCCAAAAAAAGGGAAACCCCGTCTATTAAGGTTGGAAGAAGTAGTTGTTGTAACGCTTTACGACGAGTTACAATCGGATTAGCATTGTATTCATAAACTTTCCCGATAGTGGGACTAAGGACATAGACAGAAAATGCAACTAAAGGGGACTTCTTTTTCAATACAACATTCTCCGATGTTTCCTGAGCTTCTTGGGAAAGACCTTTGGCTAATAAGTCATGCCAAGTGCCCCTTAAATAGTAATCCTCTTTTGAAAAAACAAAGTCGAGCAAAGGAACTGGTTGTGGAAAAGTGGTTTTGAGATACAAAGAATCTGAATCTATATCTAAATAAGTAGTTCGTCCTTTTTCTCGAATCGTAAGATCATGTAAACGATAAACAGTTCCTTTTGAAAGTGCTAAGGCAGTATCGACTTCAACATATTTCTGAGACTTTGATAAATACCCGGGCTCCAGTGAGTCAGATTTATGAAAGCGCATAGATTTTGAAAAATTATTTAACACTTCTTCTTTTGATTTTTCAATTCTTAACGAGTAAGTGTCATAATTTGTGATCGAGCCAGCGCACCCGATAGAGAAAAAAACGAATATTAGTAATCTAAATATCATCTACATGTCCCAAGGCTCATCGCGGATAACGCTCGGCGGCTACACGCAGTAGCTCGCACGCGAGGAAATTATAATTAATTAAGAACATACTCAAACCGTGAGCGAGCTACTGGCGAGCGACGCCCACAATCTCTCTATTGTCAAATCAAAAGGCGTCGCGAAGCGGCACGTGTAAGCCGCATGTTATCCGAGGGCGCACTCTACTTTATCTTTTCAAAAAATAACAAATGGCTATATATGGGCGCAATCAGTCGATTTCCATCCAAAAACAAAGTCGTTCTTTGTCCCTTTTGTTTATATCGAACAGTGATCACTATGATAGAATCTGAATTAATGCCATAGTAAATTGCGTTGTAGCGAAAAACTGGGAAATAAGTGCTGGTTTTCACGGTCTTGATTTCATACTGAGGGTTTCGTTCATCCCAATCTAGAAAATCAAATAGCGAATCAGATAAGATCATTTCTTCCCCAATAACCGCATCAGCATCTTCATTAGTAGTCACATATCCAGCAACAAGCTTTGTTGCCTTCCAACTGCCAAAAATTCCGCTCTCTGTTTGTGGTGCGGTACTTGTAAAAAGATTCAAGCTGAATATTATTAGATTAATCATAGAGTATTCTCCTCTAATCTATCGAAAAAACCACTTTGTGCGCTCTCGGATAACGCTCGGCGGCTACACGCGGTAGCTCGCACACGTAAAAATAACTATTAATTAAGAACAAATCAAAAAGTGTGCGAGCTATCGGCGAAGTGAGCGCCACAAAAGCGTAGCATGTGGGGACTCCAAAAAGCGCTCACGTAGCGAACGGGGAAGCCGCTTGTTATCCGACGTGGCCTCCTTGCTCGAAACACTAAAATATCAAAAAACATGAAATCAAAGAACGCTGACTTTTCCTGGCCTCGTCATCAGAACCACAGCTCGACCGCCAAAATAGTGTCGAAAAACCACAAGCGATGAGTGCGTCAGCACTGATCGCAAGAGTGAAGTAAAATAAGACACAGAAAGCTTAAAATAAAGCATAGCGAGTAGCGAAGCGCTCGCTGCTCATGCGGTCGAGCTAAACGAAAGTCGTAACTCAAAGAACAAAACTTTCAAACTGAGAAAAGGCCAACCCTGAGATTGTTTCGGCCATGTCGGATAACGCTCGGCGGCTACACGCGGTAGCTCGCGCACAATAATAAATCTGTAAATTAAAAACGTAACTATCAAATAATCTTCTAAGCTCTGACAGCCGAAACGAAAGTGTGAAAGTAATCATCTCGGCGCGAGGCAAAGAAGTTTTCAAATCTTAAAACATCAAAGAACAAAACTAAACTCAAATTGCAAAACTTTTCAAATCGAACTATCGCCTCGCGTCGAGAAACGAAATTTCATTTAGAACTCATCGGCTGTCAGAGCGAAGCTCAAGTCGTACGGTGCGCGAGCTATCGGCGAATGACGCGCATACAATAGTGTAGCCCGTGGGGAACTCCAAAAAGCGCGTCATGAGCGTACGTGGAAGCCGCATGTTAGCCGACGTGGCCATTTTCTCGAAACACTGAGGCGGTAAACTACCGATGAATCAAAATATCTCTGGCCGAAAGTGATTCGTCGGGCAACATGAAATTCAACGTCATCATAATCAAAGAACAAAACTTTCAAACAAAACAAGGCCAAGGCTCGCATATTCTGGCCATGTCGGCTAACGCGGCGCGGCTACACGCAGTAGCTCGCACGCGAGAAAATCAAAGTTAATTAAGAACATTCTCAGACCGTGAGCGAGCTACTGGCGAGCGACGCCCACAATCTCTCTATTGTCAAATTAAAAGGCGTCGCGAAGCGGCACGTGTAAGCCGCTTGTTATGCGAGGGTCGCCTCATACATTATTTCAAATTGTTCAAATCTTCCAACCATTTGACAAAATATGATTTAGGTAAAGTAACTTGAGTAAAATCTAGTGATGACAACTCTTTTCTCGTGTAACAAGATCCAATATATATATCCCATTCCATTTCAATCTCAGTGGCTATTTGTATGGCAACCTCCAGTTCGTTATCTGTAATATCGGTATCCTCGTATCTAAACCATTCTCGTCCACACCATGCCACAAATTCTTGTTGAGAAAACTTGCAGGAATCATTAATGATTTCTCTTAGATGTTCTCTAAGCGTAGTGTATGTTAGGGGTCCGGATATCATGATTATTTATAAAATGTTCATTTTGAGGGACTCTCGCATAACGCTCGGCGGCTACACGCAGTAGCTCGCACGCGAGAAAATTAAAGTTAATTAAGAACATTCTAAAGTCGTGAGCGAGCTACTGGCGAGCGACGCCCACAATCTTTCTATCGTCAAATCAAAAGGCGTCGCGAAGCGGCACGTGTAAGCCGCATGTTATCCGAGGTCAGGGCACTACTAATAGTAGATAATTACAGTATGATCCTGCTTGTCAACAAAAACGTATGCCGCATTCGATAAGCTAAATAAGTATGGGTCAGTTCCATATTTTAGAATCAACCAACCATTTTTGGCCTCAGCACTACTAAATCCAGAATATGATGAACCGAGATCGGTTCCACCATTTGTACGAACATCGACAGAAGTTAACGGACGGGCGTCATTAATTTGGTCTTCAATATATTCTATTGAATTCTCGTCTTTATCACAGGAAACCAAACAAAGAGCAAACACTAGGACAGCAATACAAAATTTCATGTTAAAAACTCCTATTAGTAAATTTACAAATGGTACTAATTACTATAAGCCCTGATCTCGGATAACGCTGAGCGGCTACACGCAGTAGCTCGCACGCGAGGAAAACTATAGTTAATTAAGAACATACTCAAACCGTGAGCGAGCTACTGGCGAAGCGACGCCCACAATTTCTCTATCCTCTGATCAGAAGGCGTCGCGAAGCGGCACGTGTAAGCCGCATGTTATCTGACGGTCGGCAATGAATAATTATTTCCCCAAATTTAATATGTAATCAATGTTCAAGTCCAAGCGCTTATTATCTTCATTGGAAAATCCGGAATTTCTACTGCTTATCTTTGGAAATACGAGCGCAGGCGTAATAATTATCATGTTTTGTGAACTAACCTTGAAACCCAATGCTAATCCTATCTTGTAATCCACTTTCTTCATTTTATAGCTACCAATGTTTGAGTTGTAGCCTGCCTTTTTTTCCACAAATATGGCCGATAATTCAGGAGTTACCGTCATCGATTGACTTAGTGAGAGTGATCTATATATTGATAGTCCCAATTTGTAAGTTTTTGATTCAAACGAGTCAAGTGATTCATCAAGGTTTTCTGAGCCATAATCTGCATGATAATAGGATAAAACTCCCTTTAGTGAGAAAAATGCTGACTTATTGGTTAATATGGCTACAGAAATATAAGGCTCAAAAATATTTGTAGCAGTTGTGCCGTAATCAAAGAAGTCTTGATCCTCCATACCGACGCCAACTTTCACCCCAACCCCAACAATACTTTCGGTATATTTTTTTGCAAAGCCTATATTTACGGCTGCCTTGCGATTGAGTACTTGATAAGTTTCCATTGCCTCGAGGCCAAAATGAAAGCCCATATCGGATTCCAGGAACTCTGATTGAGACAACGCCGAGTTTGTAAAAATGAGTATCATTAGGAGAGCGCGAAAAATATTTTTATTCATATTCCCTTTCAAAATAGATATGGCTTTATGTTTGCCGACTGTCAGATAACGAAAGGCGGCTACACGCAGTAGCTCGCACGCGAGGAAAATTAAAGTTAATTAAGAACATACTTAAATCGTGAGCGAGCTGCTGGCGAAGCGAGCGCCACTATAATGTAGCCTGTGGGGACATCAAAAAGCGCTCGCGAAGCGGCACGTGTAAGCCGCATGTTATCTGCAGTGGCTCGCATTACATTCATTGTTTATATTTTTGTCTATAATATATCAAAACAAACAGGTTTAGCGAAAATAGAACAAGTATCAACCAATAATCACGAAGGCGAATATTCGGTTTCGTGGAAACAAATTCGACAACAAACATAGTGATGAAATAGATTAAGATGCCTGTGAAAACATACGAAACCCTTCTAACTTGTGTCAAAAAAGCGCTTATAGTTAGCAGAATTAATGCTATCGAATACAAAAGAAACGAATCGGCATGATCAAAGAGCCCCAGATGTCCGTGGCTTCCAGCGAAGGATACTAATAGAACAAAGAAAGCAGGTATCGCCAAAATAAAAGCTAAGGTCAACATTACTGTTCTCATAGGCAATCAAAACCAAAATCTGAATTGCGAGACATTGCAGATAACGCTCGGCGGCTACACGACATGGCGCAAAGAGTGCAACCGAATAAGTGGTAGACTAACTAACTTTATCACCAAAACACAATCATCAAAGAGCGCCATGTGCGAACGCGCCAGCGTTCGAGTGTGAACTAACTATCTAAGTACTCACGCTTCCGCTGGCGCGGTGAGCGAACGTGTAAGCCGCATGTTATGCGACGTCAGTATACGTTAATGTTTATTGTAAAAGTGCCAGCTTTACCATCCCACTCATTAACTTGCAAATAGTAAGTTTTAGCGGACATTCCGTCCCACATTATGACTTGTCCATCACCATCATTGTCATCATTCGTGTTTAAAAGTGTTTCATAATTCATATCATCAAACAATTGAACTAAAAGATTGGACTCTAAATTGTTTAGAATTATTGAATAAGTTTGTGGAGATGAGATTGTAAATTTATAATAACTCACTCCATGGGATCCGATTTGACCAGAAAAAGCCTGGCCGACGGTTATTGTCTTTGGAGTTGAAAGACTTCCTTCGTTATTTGCCTTGTCGTCTTTTGAACAGCTTGTGAAGGTCATTAATAGTATTAACAGAATGGATAACGGTTTCATTTTGTACTCCTATATTAAATTGTGGTGCAAAAACTGATGTCGCATAATGGACGGCGTGCAGACGCAGCGCCGAGCGCACAAATAACATTAATTAAATAGAACAATATACTATCAAGATATCATCTAAGCTCAGCACAAGGGATCGATGTGGCTGAAGCGATGAGTGCTTT
>WBUR01000069.1 GCA_008933615.1 bacterium
CCACGATCTGATCGTGGACTGTTAATACCAGCGTGTTGATCTTGTTATTAGTGTGTTGTCAAAGAACAAACTTTATGAATTAAAACTTATCAAAACTCTTGACTCTTTACATACCAGCGAAGTCGAACCATGACAGATTTAGTAAATCAACCCTCGATTTTGCTCAGGCAAAAAGCTCCTTTTCCATTGTGAGGCAACCCGATAAGCACGATAAAAAATATGGGTTCTAATCCCCGCCGCCGCAGCTACTGCAGGAACTGCACGAACTCCCCGAATCGCCGGAATCGGATGAACTGTCGCTGTTATCGGAGAAATCTGAAAAAGCGTTCCGCGTTTCGTCCGATGGATCAAAACCTCCGTCATTAAGTCCGGCATTTTTGATATCCGAAGCGTATTCATTATTGTCGTAATACACAGCGTCAGATGCCTGCGGCGGTTCAAATGGTTGATCGACGTTCATCGTATTGCTCTCGCCGGCGTTGAAACCTTCGTCACCGACGCTCATGATATTTGCGCCATTATCGTCAACGAGAGTCGCATTATTCACCTGAATATCATGCGTATGGCACATGCTAGACCACATCCACGCATAGAAAAAAGCATTGCCCCATCCGGGATATCCGTAAAAAACGGGTTCTACCGCCTGTTTTTGAGCCGATGGAATTTCTTTTTTGATCCGTTCTTTCGGGCGAACGATCTTAGCGTTCGATTCAACTTTAATATGGTCGATACGGATCGCCTTTCGAATCGCGACTTCGAGTGAACTTACAAACTGATCGAATCTTAATTGTTTGGCTTTTACAAAACTCCGGTATTTGTCGTTAGTATCGAATATGGGTTTGAGTTTTTCTTCCATATCTTTTTCGGATTGATTGGATTTTGATTGAAACTCACTCATCACGCCGTTGATCTTGATCTGAATAGGCGGCTCGCCGACTTTGTGAATACGGCGAATAAAAATTTCGATGAGATAACTAAATTCCTTGTCTGAATGCTCGAGAACGAGATCCAAAGTTTTAAAAACCTCCGACTCGATCTCATCCACTTCGTACTTGAATTTATCTAAAGTATCCTTCAAATCGTCTGATTTCCCTTCTTCGTCGAGATAAAAATCGATATCGTCCTTTGATAAACGAACAATGTTGGAAATCCCAAGTGAGCGGCAAACCATATTTAATTGCTGCAAAACCGATAAAGCCGTTAAAGTCTCCACTTCTTCTTTCTCGCTAATGTTACCCGACGATAGTATAAACAAGAGTTTTTTGAACACTTTGGTTGGCGGAATCGGCTGGATCTTGGTCATTTGTGACGGGTCAACGGATAATGATGCGGATAAAAACATAAGTACTCCTTTTGAAATTAATATATCAAACGTAGCCACGGAGAACACTGTGGTGAATAATTATAAAGATGTTGAAGACGTGCACGCGCCGCAGGCGGCTTGTGCTTCGGACAGACTTCCCCAAAACCTGTCCGGTGGTTTTCCAAAATGTTCACGGTAATACTTAAGCGTATTTATGAACTGCTTCTTATTTTCCTCGCCATTTCCCCCGGGATGGTGATGAATATATTTACCGAAATGGTTTTGGCAAAAATCCGTGTACGCTTTGGTGCATAAGATGAATTCATGCCATGCGTAGTCAACTAAAAGAGAAGGGGTCAATCTCTGTTCATAATAAGCCGTCAAATTAAGATACTTCAGAACTTCAGTTAACAACTCCGCAACCCGTTCATTCTCAATCTTGCATGCTGTTGAAATTCTCGCGGCGAGTATGTTATTCGCCTTCAAAACGGACAGAGCAAGGTTGCGGTGATCAAAATTTTCCGGGAGCAATGAGTCGTTCATTTATCCTGCCGTATTAAACGTTAGTTGGCATTTGGCATACTTTTCCGGTTCAAATATCCATTCGATCGTTCCGTTGTATGCAGTCATTATGGACTGCAATTGATTGCTCGGCTTTGGCAAAGTCTGTTGGTCGGTATGAACGATGAAAACCAATTGATGTTTCGAATAATGGGAATCCAAATCGATCTGAATTTCACCCTCTCCGGCCTCCTTCAGATAATTAATAATATAATTGATCGCCTTAATGAGCGGTTTGGAATTGTTACTTTCAATCACACACCCAATATCCAAACACAAATGGGAATCAAACTCTTTATTTTGTTTGATCAGAAGAATTAGTTCGCGGAGGTCTATTGACATAACGTCGTTTTCAATTATTTTTTCAATAACGCCTCAAAAACCTCTTCCAGCCTTCGCACGCCTGCAATTTTTGTTGATTTCATTTCAGAAAGGTCTTTGGTATTACTTTTTGGGATGACCATGTTCTCAAACCCAAGTTTGACCGCCTCGCGCATACGGCGTTCGGCAAAACTCACCGCGCGAATCTCACCGCCGAGCCCGATCTCGCCCATCACGACGGTATACGGATCAACCATCGCGTCACGATAACTTGAAGCAATTGCCAGTGCGACGCCAAGATCGAGCGCGGGCTCGTCCGCTTTCAGGCCGCCGGCGATGTTGAGAAAAACGTCATGCTGGCCGAGCGGAATGCGCGCGCGTTTTTCAAGAACGGCGATGAGTAACTGCAATCTGCGCAGATCAAAACCGGACGTGGTTCTCTGCGGCATGCCGTAGCTGGTAGGGCTCACCAGCGCCTGAATTTCCACCAACAGTACCCGCGAGCCTTCCACGACCGGCACGACCACCGAGCCGGGCTGATTTAAGTGACGCTCCGATAAAAATAATTCTGACGGATTGGAGATCTCGATTAACCCTTTATCGCGCATTTCAAATATACCGATTTCGTTAGTTGACCCGAACCGGTTTTTGGTTGCGCGCAAAATTCGAAATAAATGATTTTGATCGCCTTCAAATTGCAGCACCGTGTCCACGATATGTTCCAACACTTTCGGGCCGGCGATCGCGCCGTCTTTGGTAACATGTCCGACCAGAAAAATCGAAATGCCGCGCGTCTTGGCGAGATGCATCAGCAGCGCCGTACATTCGCGAACCTGGCTCACACTGCCCGGCGCACTTTCGATTTCATCGCGGTATAATGTCTGTATGGAATCGATCACGACGATTTGCGGTTTCGTTTGCATGATCTCCTGAAGAATCTTATTCATATTCGTCTCGGCGTACACGAGCATGTTGTTGGTTTTCGCTACGATACGCTCCGCGCGGGATTTGATTTGATAAACCGATTCCTCACCGGAGATATAGAGCGTTCTCTGTTTTAGCTGCGCCGCCATCTGGAGCATCAATGTGGACTTGCCGATTCCGGGTTCGCCTCCAACCAGCACAAGCGAACCTTTTACGATACCGCCGCCGAGCACACGGTCAAATTCCGGAATTAAAGTGGAAATGCGGTGATCGGTATGAACTTCAATCTGATCCAATGTTTGCGCAGATTCACTGAGGTCAACGTAGGTTGAACTGTCCACGTTCTTGAAACTACTTAGAATTTTGTCAGGGGATCGCGACGGCGCAGGTTGGCCGGAAACGGTTTCTTCCACGAAAGAATTCCATGTTCCGCATTCCGGGCATTTGCCCAATGATTTGGATGATTGGTATCCGCACGATTGGCAGACAAATTGGGTTTTGATCTTTGGCATTCAGGGTTTTCAGTTAAGGGAGTGATTTCAATACCGGTTTTAGAAATTTCCACACGGTCTCTGCAATGATAACATGTCCCGCGGCTGTAGGATGAATTCCGTCCCTCTGATTAAGTTCCGGCCGGTCGCCGACGCCCTCGAGCAAAAACGGAATAAGACCCACGTTATTTTTTTTAGACAGTTCAGGATACATTTTGCGAAATTCAGCAGCGTATGCGTCGCCCATATTTGGCGGAACTTCCATTCCCGCGAGCAGGATGCGGATATTTGGATATTGCGCGCGGGCTTTGTCGATCATGTCCTGTAGATTTTGTTTGGTCAGGCTAAGCGTAATGCCGCGCAGTCCGTCATTGCCGCCGAGCTCGATCATCAGCACGTCGACCCGTTGTTTGAGAAGCCAGTCGATTCTGCGCAGTCCGCTGGACGTCGTTTCGCCGCTCAGGCCGGCATTAACGACTTTGAAATCCATTCCCTCGTTTTTGATTTTATTCTGAACTAATGAAGTGAATGCCTGCGACGGTTCCAGTCCGTATCCGGCCGTGAGACTGTTGCCCATAAAAAGAATGGTTTTGGTGCCGACTTCCTGCGCATTCATAACTGGGGATAAGCAACATAGAATGACTACAAAAATAGAATATTTTATCCAAAACATAATAGGGGAAAAACCGTATTGTTTGTAATACAAAGTGTAATTAAGTTCATGTCGGTAAAACTGAATCAACCACAAAATACAAAATCCAATCGTTATGTCAAACATTTTACATGTTCAGGAATTATCTAAATCTTATCGCAGCGGTTCGCGCGATCTCACAGTACTCCATGACGTTTCGTTTTCTATACAAAGCGGCTCGACGTGCGCCGTGGTGGGACCGTCGGGAAGCGGAAAAACTACTTTACTCGGATTGTGCGCCGGGCTTGATCACCCGAGCAGGGGATCGGTTCATCTGAACGATACGCAAATGGATCTTTTGGATGAAGATGCCCGCGCACTGCTTCGAAACCAGCACGTGGGATTTGTGTTTCAGAATTTTCAACTGATACCGACGCTGACCGCGCTGGAGAATGTCATGGTGCCTCTGGAACTCAGAGGGGAATCGCGGGCGGACGTCTTTGCGCAAACGTGGCTGGAGCGCGTGGGCCTTGGAGACCGTATGGACCATTATCCTGTGCAGTTGTCCGGGGGTGAGCAGCAGCGCGTTGCGCTTGCGAGAGCTTTTATCAATCAACCTAAAATTCTATTCGCAGACGAGCCTACCGGAAATCTGGACGACGAGACCAGTCATAAAATTGTAGAGCTGCTTTTTGAATTGAATAAAGAGATCGGAACGGCATTAGTATTGGTTACGCATAATCTGGAATTGGCTCAACTGACGCAGCGCATCATTCGATTGCGCAGCGGAAAAATAGTTTCTGATGAGCCAACCCAGAGTCAAAATAATTAATGTGCTTATCAGGTTTACTCACATACGTCATGGTGAGCGGAGTCGAACCATGACCAAGTTTAGTAAAATCAGTCTTCGACTTCGCTCAGACTGAAGGGTTCTCTTTCATTTGTGAGCCAACCCGATAAGCACAATAATTAATGATGTGAGGAACATTGCCCGTAAAAGGCACAAAAAGATTCAGAAAATTATTTTTTAATTTGCATTTCGTTCGTGTTATTTAGTGTGTTTCGCGGGCCCATGGTTTTAATTTTTTACTCGTATGACAGACATGAATTTTAAAAAACCTCATTTTACGATAACCGATCCCTGGATCTGGAAAATGGCATGGCGCGACGGACGCCATCATTGGCAGAGATTATTTCTATTTCTTTTGTCCATCGTTATGGGAACGGCGGCGTTGGTGGCGATTCAGTCCATGAGCGACAATCTGAAAAGGGATATTGACGACCAAGCTAAAACGCTGCTTGGCGCCGATCTGGTTATTTCGAGCCGCCAGCCTTTTTCATCCGAGATCGAATATTTTATTGACTCACTGGGTGGAAAACAATCGCGCGAAATCACTTTTGCCTCGATGATCTATTTCAAAAAGAACAACGGGACGCGGCTCATTCAGGTCAAATCTGTCGAAGGTACATTTCCCTACTACGGTGCATTGGAAACTCTGCCGCCCGACGCGGCCGGTACATTCAGGCAAGGCAGAAAAGCGCTGGTTGATCACGGTTTGCTGCTGCAATTCGGCGCTGAAGTTGGCGATACGATCACACTCGGTTCCCAATCATTTGTTATCGAAGGGCGGCTGCAAAAAGTTCCGGGTGAATCGGCCGCGACGCAATTAGC
>WBUR01000070.1 GCA_008933615.1 bacterium
CTCTATCTTTGCAACCGCCAAACGGGAAGGCAGGGATGTTGAAGGGGAGGCGAGAGTTCATTAAGTGGTTGTATGGTAAAAGGTTAGTAACAATTTTTGAAATAATTTTGGAAGTTGTTTGGAAATTAAGAAAAGGCGATTACCTTTGCAGCCGCTAAACGAAAAGCGAGTTCAGTGAAAGAGTTGGGGAGTAAGATTTGATGGATTGCGGGCAGATAACTCTGTCAGGTTTTTAGGATCGGAGGGAAAGAGAGGAATAGATTAAAAACCGGAGCAGACGTCAAAAGGAGGAGAGAAAAAAAAGGAAAAAAAGTTTTAAAAAGCTTTGGTAAATTAGAAACTCTTCATAACTTTGCACCCCGCTGAAACGGCCGCCACAACAAGGCGGTACAGAGCAAGCTGGACCAAACGTTCAAAAAGAATACGAGATTGAATTTAACCATTGGAGGTCGCTTCGCAAGAGGTAGAAAGATGGTGGTAAAATCGATAGCCGCAAGGCACAGGAGTTCATTGAAAATATTGAAAAGGAAAAACAAGGAAGGTTACGCAAATTAAATTTTTGAGTTAACGTCATAGAGCTGGATAATATTTAACTTTTAACTTACAACGAAGAGTTTGATCCTGGCTCAGGATGAACGCTAGCGGGAGGCCTAACACATGCAAGTCGAACGGGATTGGGAGCTTGCTCCCATGAGAGTGGCGCACGGGTGAGTAACGCGTATGCAACCTGCCTATAACAGAGGGATAGCCCATAGAAATGTGGATTAATACCTCATAGTCCTTAATCTCCGCATGGATTTTAAGGTAAAACTCCGGTGGTTATAGATGGGCATGCGTGACATTAGCTAGTTGGTGAGGTAACGGCTCACCAAGGCGACGATGTCTAGGGGTTCTGAGAGGATGATCCCCCACACTGGTACTGAGACACGGACCAGACTCCTACGGGAGGCAGCAGTGAGGAATATTGGTCAATGGGCGCAAGCCTGAACCAGCCATCCCGCGTGAAGGATGAAGGTCCTATGGATTGTAAACTTCTTTTATACACCAAGAAAAAGCAGGACGTGTCCTGCCCCGACGGTAGTGTATGAATAAGCATCGGCTAACTCCGTGCCAGCAGCCGCGGTAATACGGAGGATGCAAGCGTTATCCGGATTCATTGGGTTTAAAGGGTGCGTAGGCGGCTTTTTAAGTCAGTGGTGAAATCCTGCCGCTTAACGGTAGAATTGCCATTGATACTGAGAAGCTTGAGTACAATTGAGGTAAGCGGAATGTGTAGTGTAGCGGTGAAATGCTTAGATATTACACAGAACACCAATTGCGAAGGCAGCTTACTAAACTGTTACTGACGCTGATGCACGAAAGCGTGGGGAGCGAACAGGATTAGATACCCTGGTAGTCCACGCCGTAAACGATGATCACTCGCTGTATGCGATACACAGTATGCGGCCAAGCGAAAGCATTAAGTGATCCACCTGGGGAGTACGATCGCAAGGTTGAAACTCAAAGGAATTGACGGGGGCCCGCACAAGCGGAGGAACATGTGGTTTAATTCGATGATACGCGAGGAACCTTACCTGGGCTTAAATGTAGAGCGACAGCTTGTGAAAGCAGGCTTTCTTCGGACGATCTACAAGGTGCTGCATGGTTGTCGTCAGCTCGTGCCGTGAGGTGTCGGGTTAAGTCCCATAACGAGCGCAACCCTTATCGTTAGTTGCCAGCGGGTCAAGCCGGGGACTCTAGCGAGACTGCCACCGTAAGGTGTGAGGAAGGTGGGGATGACGTCAAATCAGCACGGCCCTTATGTCCAGGGCTACACACGTGTTACAATGGCAAGTACAAAGGGCAGCTACCCCGTGAGGGGATGCTAATCTCTAAAGCTTGTCTCAGTTCGGATCGAAGTCTGCAACCCGACTTCGTGAAGCTGGATTCGCTAGTAATCGCGCATCAGCCATGGCGCGGTGAATACGTTCCCGGGCCTTGTACACACCGCCCGTCAAACAATGGAAGCTGGGGGTACCTGAAGTCTGTAACCGCGAGGAGCGGCCTAGGGTAAAACTAGTAACTGGTGTTAAGTCGTAACAAGGTAGCCGTACCGGAAGGTGTGGCTGGAACACCTCCTTTCTGGAGCTTGATGTTAAGATAGGGTTTAATTAAGATAAACGCCTTGTTTTCCTTTTTATTAAAATATTGAGTGCAGCGAAAAGCGAAGAGCTGTTAGCATGAAGCGAAAGGCCGTCATCCAACAGCAGGTCGCTTTGCAAAGCAAAACAGTCTCGTAGCTCAGTTGGTTAGAGCGCTACACTGATAATGTAGAGGTCCCCAGTTCAACTCTGGGCGGGACTACACAAATCAGTTCCAAGTTTAAAGTTTAAAGTTCCAAGTGTGAAAGCAACTTGAAACCCGGAACTAGAAACCTGAAACTAAAACCCGGGGGATTAGCTCAGTTGGCTAGAGCATCTGCCTTGCACGCAGAGGGTCAAGGGTTCGACTCCCTTATTCTCCACCAAAAAGAAGTACAACAGTACTTAAAGAGAGAGAGAATAAGAATAAAACAAGCATACGAATAAACGATTACAACAACAAAGCGTTCATACAATTTATTGGAAAGTGAATAGTAAAAAAGTGGAAAAGTCTGAGGTATAAGAACAACCTGGAACTTGAAACTTTGAACTTGAAACTTTTTTAGACAGGGATATGCGGCAGGCGCATAGTAAAAGTGGTTCGAGTCCATAAATATCCACGTTTAACTCAGACAACCTGGAAGCAGAAAGGATACCGGTTCGGTGTTCGGGAAGTGAAAAGGAGAGTTATAAAGTTCTTTGACATATTGGGAAAAATAAATAGAAGTAAAGATTAACCTGTAAGTATAATAAATAGAAGAAAGTTAGTAAGGGCGTACGGTGGATGCCTTGGCTCTCAGAGACGACGAAGGACGTGATAAGCTGCGAAAAGTTGCGGGGAGGTGCAAATAACCTTTGATCCGTAAATATCCGAATGGGACAACCCACCTTAGCAATAAGGTATCCGATTATGTCGGAGGTCAACCCGCTGAACTGAAACATCTAATTAAGCGGAGGAAAAGAAAACAAAAGTGATTCCCCTAGTAGTGGCGAGCGAAAAGGGAACAGCCTAAACCAATATTGTTTCGGCAATGTTGGGGTTGTAGGGCTGCGATATACGAATTAATTTTAAGTGGAACGGTTTGGAAAATCCGGCAATATAAGGTGAAAGCCCTGTACACGTAAATAATTAGCTAGTTAGCAGTACCCTGAGTAGGGCGGGACACGAGGAATCCTGTCTGAATCTGCCGGGACCATCCGGTAAGGCTAAATACTCCTGAGAGACCGATAGTGAACTAGTACCGTGAGGGAAAGGTGAAAAGAACCGCGAACAGCGGAGTGAAATAGTACCTGAAACCGTGCGCCTACAAGCTGTAGGAGCCACTTCGTGTGGTGACTGCGTGCCTTTTGCATAATGAGCCTACGAGTTAGTCGTCACTGGCGAGATTAAGGGATTAAGTCCCGGAGTCGAAGCGAAAGCGAGTCTGAATAGGGCGTAAAGTCAGTGGCGCTAGACGCGAAACCTTGTGATCTACCCATGGTCAGGTTGAAGTCCCGGTAACACGGGATGGAGGACCGAACCAGTTAACGTTGAAAAGTTTTTGGATGAACTGTGGGTAGGGGTGAAAGGCCAATCAAACTGGGAAATAGCTCGTACTCCCCGAAATGCATTTAGGTGCAGCCTCGGTTACGAGTCTTGCAGAGGTAGAGCTACTGATTGGATGCGAGGGCTTCACCGCCTATCAAATCCAGACAAACTCCGAATGCTGCAAGATGCTTACCGGGAGTGAGGGCGCGGGTGCTAAGGTCCGTGTCCAAAAGGGAAAGAACCCAGATCATCAGCTAAGGTCCCCAAGTATATACTAAGTTGAACTAACGAGGTCTGATTGCTTAGACAGCTAGGATGTTGGCTTGGAAGCAGCCATTCATTTAAAGAGTGCGTAACAGCTCACTAGTCGAGCGATCGGGCATGGATAATAATCGGGCATTAAGTATATCACCGAAGCTATGAATTGACAATTAATTTTGTCACTGGTAGGGGAGCATTCCAAACTGCGTTGAAGCCGTTTCGTAAGGAGCGGTGGAGTGTTTGGAAAAGCAAATGTAGGCATAAGTAACGACAAAGGGGGTGGGAAACCCCCTCGCCGATAGACTAAGGTTTCCTGATCAACGTTAATCGGATCAGGGTTAGTCGGGACCTAAGGAAAAGCCGAAAGGCGTATTCGATGGATAATCGGTTAATATTCCGATACTTTTTAATACTGCGATGGGGTGACGGAGTGATGAAAGATCCGCGTACTGACGGAATAGTACGTTAAAGGGCGTAGGTGTTGAGACTGGTAGGTAAATCCGCCGGTTGAGCCGAAACCTGACAGTACCGAGAGCCTTCGGGCAATCGGATAGTGATCCTAAAGGCTTCCAAGAAAAACCTCTAAGCTTCAGGTATTAAAGACCCGTACCACAAACCGACACAGGTAGTCAAGGAGAGAATCCTAAGGCGCTCGAGTGATCCATGGCTAAGGAACTAGGCAAAATAGCCCCGTAACTTCGGGAGAAGGGGCGCTGGCGCAAGCCAGCCGCAGTGAAAAGGCCCAGGCGACTGTTTATCACAAACACATGGCTATGCTAAATCGAAAGATGATGTATATGGCCTGACACCTGCCCGGTGCCGGAAGGTTAAGAGGGGATGTCATCGCAAGAGAAGCATTGAATTGAAGCCCCGGTAAACGGCGGCCGTAACTATAACGGTCCTAAGGTAGCGAAATTCCTTGTCGGGTAAGTTCCGACCTGCACGAATGGTGTAACGATCTGGGCACTGTCTCAGCCATGAGCTCGGTGAAATTGTAGTCTCGGTGAAGATGCCGAGTACCCGCAACGGGACGGAAAGACCCCGTGCACCTTTACTGCAACTTCACATTGATCCTGGGTAAGTAATGTGTAGGATAGGACGGAGGCTTTGAAGCGGGTTCGCCAGGACTCGTGGAGCCATCCTTGAAATACGTCCCTTTGCTTATCTGGGACCTAACCCCGATTATTCGGGGGACAATGTGTGGTGGGTAGTTTGACTGGGGTGGTCGCCTCCAAAAGAGTAACGGAGGCTTCCAAAGGTTCCCTCAAGACGATTGGTAACCGTCTGAAGAGTGCAATGACACAAGGGAGCTTGACTGTGAGACTGACAAGTCGATCAGGTACGAAAGTAGGGCATAGTGATCCGGTGGTTCCGCATGGAAGGGCCATCGCTCAAAGGATAAAAGGTACGCCGGGGATAACAGGCTGATCGCTCCCAAGAGCTCATATCGACGGAGCGGTTTGGCACCTCGATGTCGGCTCGTCACATCCTGGGGCTGGAGAAGGTCCCAAGGGTTGGGCTGTTCGCCCATTAAAGT
>WBUR01000071.1 GCA_008933615.1 bacterium
AGCGAGTAGCGAAGCGCTCGCTGGCTTAAAGCGGTCGAGCAACAAGAACAAAAGTATGATCAAAGAACATTTACTATCAAACTCTGAAAGCGTAAAGCCTCGTATATTCTGGTCATGGCGGATAACGACTGTCTATACGCAATTGCGTGTGTACGACGAAAAACGGGCGGTATGCGCAATTGTGTGTGTGTTGATTATATTATTATTTATTGATGCCCTTAATGAGCCATTTCGTAAGTTAAATGCGTATTTGTATTCGGCGGCCTTGAAAAAAAAGCTGTTGAAACCGGCGTTTGCGACATAAAATTCAGCGAAAGACATGTTTGAGTCCCGAATTGTCGGGACGAGTTCGGTTTTCGCAACCGGTAATGGAAACGTGGGTTTAATCATTTTTTTCACAGCCTTGATTTTTCTTTGGTTACTTTCTTTGCATCAAGGCAAAGAAAGTGACACTCTCTCCTTATTCTCATAAACAGTATATTCAGTCAAAACCTCACTAACCTTAAAGAGTTTCTCAATCGGGCTTTCGATTTGAGACAAATTACGGTTACTCACATGCGTATAGATCTCGGTCGTTCTGGAACTTTCATGCCCGAGCAATTCCTGAATGTAACGGAGATCGACACCGCTCTCTAATAAATGCGTTGCAAAACTGTGCCTCAGCGTATGCACCGTCGCATGTTTTCTGATCTTGGATAACTTCAACGCCTTCACAAAAACATTCTGCACGCTGCGTACGGAGTAGCGATCGCCTTTGATTCCCTCAAACAACCATTCTGCCGGGCAGTACTGTTTATAATATTCACGCAACATCGTTAAAACGGCCGGAGACAAGATAGTGTAACGATCCTTCTTCCCTTTCGCCCCGCGAATGTGCAGAAGCATCCGTTGGGAATCCACATCTCCGATTTTAAGATTGATCACTTCGCCGATGCGAAGCCCTGCCGAATAAATTATATAAATGAGGCATTTATGCTTTAGGTTGTCGATCATGGAGAATATTTTTTTCACTTCGTCCAGACTTAAAACCGTCGGCAACCGATCCTCCCGCTGCGGGCGTTCCAGATGATAGGTTTGGCGCGGCCTGCCCAGAACCGTCTCAAAATAAAATTTCGCCGCATTGACAGTCTGGTTCTGGTATGACGACGATATATTCTTTTTCACGATCAAATAATTGAGGTAAGAATGAACATCCGCATCGGTGAGGCTTTCCGGTTTTCTCGAAGGGAAATACTCAAAAAAAAGCTTCAAATGGCTTTTGTACGCTTTGATCGTGTGTCCGCTGTAGCGGCGTAATCTCAGAAGTTTGATAATTTCATCCATGACAGGATGATCCGTAATTTTAGTTTGATGAAAGGCTTTTAGCCCGATAGCCCCGATAAAACTTAGATAAAGTTTTCATTATTGTCAATAAATTATTAGCCGGCCATTCAGGTCAAGCGGAAACCATTTTTCTGAAATAAAAAAACTCCCGCAAAATATCATCTGCGGGAGCGTTACAGGCCAAGGTCACTGAACTCTATCTGCCGCGTCCTATTCGGTTTCAACTCCCGCAGCGGCTTCCGATTTGCGCTGATCAACTCTTTCAATATGCCGGATGATCGACGCTTCAAATCGGGCAATTTTTTCTTCGGCCAGTTTAAGTTTCTCTTCTTTTTGTTTCAACGCATCGCCTTTTAGCTGGCCGGATCTTTTGCGCTGTTCACAATTCGCTTTGGCTTTTGCAAGTTTCTCCTGCAGGGCAGCCAAACGATTTTCCTGCGCGGTTATTCTTTCTTCACCCGTCATGACATTCTGATGGAGACGTTTTCTCGATTCCATGGAACGCTTCATTCCGAATCCTTTTCCGTCCTTTCCGTCTTTATTTCTGCCGTAACCTTTGCCTTTGGCGTCATCCGGCTTATTGCCCTTTTGTTCCGTTGCGTTCTCGTCTTTTGCTTCAACTTTTCCGGCGTCGCTCTGCACGGCTTTTTCTTCCTGAACCGCTTTTTTCCGTTCCTCTTTTTTATCATTGCCTTTGTCGGCGTTTTGCGTAAACCCGCTGTGGCCAACGACGAAGAACAACGACAACATCATGATCCAAATAAAATTTTTCATAAAATGTTCCTGTTTGGGTTAAAATTTAGTCTTTTAGAAGATCATCCACTTCTTTTTCAAGTTGGTCCCCTTCGGATGTCAATTCGTCATTCGCTTTGCCGAGTTCCGTGTTCAGTGAATCCACCTTCACGGCTTCTTTCTTATCCATTTCTTCCGCCTGTTTGGCTTTGGTATCGCACGCGGAAAATGAAACGAACAAGATCATGATGAAAGGAAAAAGTATTTTTTTCATACGATCTTTCCATTTTTTTTGTTGATAAATAAGGTAAGTTAAGAAAAATTAGTAAAAATAATCATAACCTAAAACAAAAAAAACTTTTCTTTTCGGCATTCTTCTCCCTTTTATAGGGGGTTAGGTGGATTTGATTTCTCCATAGCAAAGGGACTAATGGGTTGTTAAATGCTCCTCTGATAATCCTTGATAGGAATGGCCCAAACACGCTCCCCGCAGAATCGCGCTCCTTCAGGACAATACGGCCTGATGTCCGCCAGCAGTCGAATGCCGCACGGCGGCAACAAAAATTTTCCAATCTGCGGATTGATCTCGAGGATCTGTTCCGTCTCATCAACCGATGCGCGCCAGATCTCTTCCTGCGCGAGATAACATAATCGCATGGACATTTTGTGATGCAGATTGAGCAGATCGGATGATTCGGTAAAACGAACCGATACCGCGTTCGGCAGGAGATACATGATAAATTCCTCCGGCGCATCGAGCGCGCGAAGACGCCGCATCGCCTCCCACGTTTTCGACATCACTTCCTCGTAATATTTTTTTACTCGAGCGTCCTGTTCCACCAAGATCGGCGTAATGTAATCCGGTTCGTCCGTCGCGTGCGCGATCATGATCGGCCGCGAGCCGGGCGTCATACGATGCCGTTGATCCTGGGAATCCGCCGCATGACTCAGTTTTTTGCGAAAGGTGTAATGCGGATGAAAAAGCGTGCGCGATAATTTGGATAACGTCGTAAGATTCAGCGATTCGCCGAAAAGATTATTCTTCGAAGGATCGAGAACGAGCCGGATCGCTTCGCCGTCGGAAATCATGTCTCTGGTCGCGCCGAGAACTTCACGCACGCTTTGCGCGAGCGTTGCCTCGTTGCTGTTTTTATAGTCGGCTAATTTGGAGATGCGCCCGTCGAGATTTTGATCAAATTCGTCGAGGAACGTTTGCTGTTTTTTTGTTTTGTAATAATGCTGATGCTCTGCAAAAAACTGATATTCCGGCGTATCTTCGAGCGGCAGTTCCTCCTGCAATACGACTTTGTACATCGGATCCGCTTTGATCAGCTCGTGAACCATTTTTTCAATGACGATCTTCTGTTCGAGCGGCGTGTCAAACTGGTTGGATAAACGGTGATAACGTAGCAGGGTGATGCCGCTGATGGTGTGATACATGTAAGCGAACGCCGCAACCGGAATGACGTACCGCGCGATCTCCTGACATTTCTTTTTGATTTCGCCTGCGTATTTTTCCTTCGCATTCACGCGCGAAGGAAACCGTTTGAAATACGCGTCTTCCGTGACCGGGCGCAGAAGCTCATTCATTTTGCGATACGCCGCCATTTGATAATCGATCGTTTCACGGTAAATGGCGAGCGCTTCGCCTTTGAGCGGCGGAATTAGAAAGCTGCCTTCTTTGATCTCGACGTAACGCTGGCTCACCTGTTCGGAATTATAATACGGATGGCTGTGAAGGAAACTCCAGATGAATTGGCGGGAAATATTCGCCAGCTCGAACTGAAAGTACGCGTGCGAAAAAACCGTATGATGTCCGGCCTGGTACACGCTCTGCGCAAGCGGAAAATGTTTGTCCGTGATCTGTTCGTCCCGCACAATCCCTTTGGAGGAGTAACAGGTGCGCGCGGTGGCGATCGCATTCTGAAAAGGCGTACTGAACGACTTCGACAAAACAACGTGCGGCGCTTCGGAGAGAAAAGTGTTCAAAGTATGTAACTAATAGTGAGGTTGAGTAACTAATTTTAATGAAGAACACTAAACAAAAAACACAAAATATCTATGTTTTGTTTGACAACTTATTTTTGCGGGCGGTTTCTATACTCTTCACGAAAATTGAAATCAATTCTTTGCATTCGGCAATACTTTTCTCTGATTTTGAAAGATCTTTAACCAACGGTTTCATTTGGATAATTTGTAATGCTACATGCGTTTCTTTCAATTCTTTCAGGCAAATTTTCATCTTATGAATAAAATCATCCCGCGATTCTGCAACCTGAGCTTCTCCATAATTGAATGCCGGAGAGGTTCCTGAACGAAGCAATTGTCCGGCAATATGATTTCCCGTCCGCGTATTAGGAAGTTTTTCGCCAAGGCTAATGATCGACAGTGAAAACTCGATCAACCGCTCTTCTAAATCATATTTTTCCTTGCTTTCACGCATCCTTTTTAATTATTCATTTCTTGTTATGTGTTTTTCATTTTTTCAGAGGCCTGCGATGAGACGGTCATTCAATTGGCAATCATATCACGAGTTCGTCCACTTCGGTTTTCTTTTTTCGTTAAAAGCTTTCAGCGCTTCGAGTCGGTCGTGCGTCGGTATGACATCGTTATAGCATTGGTTCTCGATTTCCAGTCCGTCTTTTAAAGATTGATCAAGTCCGAGACGAACGGCTTTTTTGGCAAGGCGAACGGCGATCGGAGCGTTAGCATTAATTTCCTCAGCGAGTTTTATAGCTTCGTTGTGCAGCGCCTCTTCGCTCACGACCGTGTTACAAACGCCGAACTGCAAAGATTCCTGCGCGGTAAATATGCGCGCCGTCAGAATCCACAGCAGCGCATTGGAATAGCCGATGAGACGGGGAAGCCTTTGCGTGCCGCCCGCGCCCGGAATAATGCCGAGCGACGTTTCGCGTAAACTGATCTTGACGTCATTTGAAAAAATTCTGAAGTCGCACGCGAGCGCAAGTTCACATCCGCCGCCGTACGCGATGCCGTTGACCGCCGCGATCGTGGGAATTTCCAGATCGCCGATCTTGTGAATTGTTCCGCCGATCACGTGTTTTACAAATTGTTTCACGTCGGATTCGTTCATACTCTGCCGCTCTTTAAGATCTGCGCCGGCGCAGAAATTTTCCAGTTCGGAACGTAAAATAACCACGCGAGCGGAACGGTCGCTTTTGATTTGATCGCACGCAGACGAAAGTTCGCCCAGCAGTTCCCCGTTAAGCGCATTGACTTTCGGGCGATGTAATCCGATTGTTATAATGCCGTTGTTGTTCTTAAATGTAAGATGTTTGTAATTCAAAAATTATTCTCTCTATAATGAGTAATGAATAGTGAATAATGAATAATGGCAGAATGCTTTTTCTATGAC
>WBUR01000072.1 GCA_008933615.1 bacterium
CCGGTCGTGATTCATCGTACAACACGAAATAAAACGTAAGTATAATCAAAGAACATAACTCTCAAGCAGCAATAAGGCCAAGCCTCGTATATTCTGGCCATGTCAGATAACGCTCGGCGGCTACACGCGGTAGCTCGCACGCGAGAAATTTATAGTTAATTAAGAACATACTCAACACGTGAGCGAGCTACTGGCGAAGCGAGCGCATACAATAATGTAGCCTGTGGGGACATCAAAAAGCGCTCGCGAAGCGGCACGTGTAAGCCGCATGTTATCTGCGGTCTGGCCGTTTCTTAGTTCTTTCCTTGATTTCATCCCACTCAAATATCAATTCACCCAATGAATTGAACATTCCCAAAAACTCTTTTGGGGGAATACCAATATCTGCATATGGTAATGGAATATTTTTTATCATTCTAAATTCACTTAAGTATTTTTTTTCGATCCACGGCTCGCCCATTGATGACATAGCGTTATAATACATCAATAGTTGTTCATGAGTAGACAGTTGAGCACGCAAAGTTTTGAGATAGTCATATTTTTTCGTAACAATCGAATCGTCTTGTTCATCTACATATTTTACAATTTGAAATAAATGTCGAAAATAATGGCCTAATTTGTTGATATGCCCACAAAATGGTTTATATTTCATTATCAAATCGTACGTACCATTCTCAATTTCTACGCTGATTCTGCCGTTTCGTTCGTAGGTTTCTTGATGCTTTGTCAGCACTCCAAAATAATGGCGTAAAAACGGTTCTCCATATATGTCTAGTGCGTTTAGTGTTAACTTTTCTGAGTTCTCACCAACACCAGCGAAAAAAGTTATGTAGGAGATGTTCATGAAATCACGTTCTGTAAATGGTTCAGCGTTGATTAATAAATCCTTTTGCGCATTATACACACCCTTTAATACATGATAACAGAATTTCAATTCAGATACCATTGGCACAAAAACCTTTCTTCCTTTTACAGCATTTTCGATGTCAAATTCTGCAACATTATCTCTATGCATTTTAATTAATTCAAAAAATCTTCTTTCGAAGCTATCCAGTTTATTTGCAACATCTTGAATATCAAATTGCTTTGTTTGAGCCTTATTCGCTTGCAATTGTACCCAAAATGCCAAGAAAGTTATTAATGCAGCAAGTAACGCAATTATTGGCCCCGTAATGCCGCCAATTGTGTCTCCAATTTCTCCAGTTTTTGTATAATCAAATGCTTCCCACCATGTATTTCTTGTAAGAATGAGAGGAAAAGCAATTAAGATTATTAATGATACGATTGGAAAAAAATAGAAAACTAAATTCGGCTTTTCACCATTTAGGAGGGCTAAATAGGATTGTCTCAATTTGTTCATGTCTCTTTCTCACTTTAATGCTTCTGAAACGAGGCCAGATCGCAGATAACGCTCGGCGGCTACACGACATGGCGCGAAGCGTGCCACCGAATAGGTGGTAGATAAACTAACTTTACCACCAAAACTTATATCTCAAAGAGCGCCATGTGCGAACGCGCCAGCGTTCGTGTAAACTAAAATCTCTATCTTCAAATGCTTCCGCTGGCGCGGAAGCGGACGTGTAAGCCGCATGTTATCCGCGGTTTCCGAATTTCTTATTCTTAATATTCGTTCGTTGTAAGGAATATTTCGTTTCGAATCTTAATGTGCGAGTGTCAAATGGAACAATTGAATTACGCCGAATTAGCCACCTTTCGTTAATAATATACTGTGGAATTGACCCAGATCGCAGTGGAACGAATAGCGTAATCTTTCTTATAAAGGGGTCATCAAAGGTTGCCAAGACAGAATCGGAAAGGAAATTTGCTTGCGCACTTCTAATTAGTTGGGAAGGAAGCTTTGCGAAGCCGTTGCTGTCACTTTGAATTACTTGTTTAGAGTTGATAGTTACTTTTGCGTAACCCAAGCTCAAACTATCGAAATCATAAACTTGTATAAATATGCTATCACTAAGCATCTGGGAGGATTCAATCACGAATGACTTTGTTTGTTTCGGCTTCGCAAAGCTATTAAGAATAATCGTATCAGAGCTAATCTTCCAAGTTCCTTGCAAAACACTTCCGCCTCCAACGTCATAAAAAATGTAGTACTCAAAGTGCCCATCAGGCTTGAGAAGAAGTTGCGTGCATGCGTAATAACCGTCTTCACATTCACCATACAGTCCTGGTACGGCGCTATTCTGTGAATAACACTGAAATGTGAGGAAAATCATAAGAAAGGTGATACGTTTCATCATAATGTTTTCTCGGAAATCGCGGATAACGCGGCGCGGCTACACGCAGTAGCTCGCACGCGAGAAAATTAAAGCTAATTAAGAACATACTCAAACCGTGAGCGAGCTACTGGCGAGCGACGCCCACAATTTCTCTATCGTTAAATCAAAAGGCGTCGCGAAGCGACACGTGTAAGCCGCATGTTATCTGACGTCGGGCCGTTATCGATTTGTGGAAACATTATCTCTGAAAATGTTGAGACGATTGTCAATTTTGTCTAAGTGTTTTAATTTAAAACTGGTACTACCCTTCCAGTATTTATCAAATGATTTGCCTGCAATTCCGACTAAACGTTTAGTTACTGATAATGAGGATGAAAGGAATTCGGAATTAAGGAGTTTAGTAACTGCGCCCTCTCGAAGAAATCTCAACAGAGGATCTTCCTGTTGCATTTTGTTAGCAATTTCGTAGGCATATCTGCCTTCCACGCCAATATTTTTTAATTGCAACAATATCTGGATTTCCCTTTTACTCAAAAAGCTTACTCTATGAAATGATCTTCTTGAGGCTTCTGTCAGCAACCTGTCAATAATATGACCGCATCTTCTTGCAGCTAAATACGCATTCTCTGGTTTTTCATTTGAACGTGACAAGCTTATTATGATACTTTTTAAAGCACACTCGACACACATAATTGTGTCTACGAGTGTTTTTGGAGTGAAAGTATTAGGAGAAAAACGAGGGCTTTTATTCAATATTTGTATCCGATGAAAAAAGTCTTGAGAGTCCAGTAGAAAATATTGTGCTAAGCGGGCTTTTAAGTACCGATCTACATTAAAAGGTTTAACTCCAATTGATTTCATGAATTTGCGATCAAACAAATTAGCTGTCATATTTTATCCCTTTTGTGAGGCCCGATGTCAGATAACGCTCGGCGGCTACACGCAGTAGCTCGCACGCGAGGAAAATTATAGTTAATTAAGAACATACTCAAACCGTGAGCGAGCTACTGGCGAGCGACGCCCACAATCTCTCTATCGTCAAATCAAAAGGCGGCGCGAAGCGGCACGTGTAAGCCGCATGTTATCCGACGTCATGCGTCCTTATTTAGATATCTTATTCAAAAAGTCTGTTATCTGTTGACTTGTTGTTGTCAAAGCTTTAATGGTTGCTTCACTTTTTGCGCGGCGCACTGTCATACCTAAATTTAGGTCACTCTTTTCCTGGATCGCTAAGAAATCTTCAGTGACTACAGTTGTGAAAGGGATGATTCCTGTTCTAACATCAATAAATACCGCTTCACAATTCCCAAAAGCCTTAACTTTGTCTTTTCCCCAAATAGCATATTCTTGATAAACATCGGTAGAAATACGATAAACCAACAACAAATCAGCTTGCAAACGAACAGCGGCTTCGCGCAAAACAGAGATGTTAGCGTCTTTGGGGACCATCAAATCGGGCAGAGTTGATACTTCGTCAATCCGTCCAGAGCGCAATAGTATGGATGAAATAGTATCGGCATACGACTGTTGCAATTTCATGTGATCTTCGGAACGCCAATAGTAACTATAGTAGTTAGATTCGTAACGGTCAGGGAACTTCATCAAAGCTATTTTTGCATGCATCGGCAAAACAACTTTGCTACTCAAGATTCGAGCAATTGTCGAATCATCAAGAACGGATTGATCAGATTTGAATAATGATGACTGAAGTGTCGGACGTTTATCATACTCGTCAGAATATGTAATGTTTCGAGGGGGCGCCGCGCAACTCGTCACAAAAACCAAAAGAAAAAATAAAGTGCAATATTTCATAACAGACTCCATTTTAGTAAAACGCATGATGTCGGATAACGCTCGGCGGCTACACGCGGTAGCTCGCGCACACAAATAAAAACGTTAATTAAAAACGTAAACTACCAAATATCTTCATAGCTCTGCGTCCCGTTACACGTGTGAATAAAATCACCGGCACTCGGCGAGACAATAAAGCTGCATATTTCAAATTCGTTCATCATATACACTATGGATAAGAACGACTACGAGAAACGCCCCTAACACGATCACTCAACTACTAAAAGTTAGAACATTTGATATTAACTTACAAAGGAAAAAACTATACCGGGCCGAGTGCAAACTGAAACCTTAATAAAATCCGATCCGGGACGCAGAGCGAAGCAAATCGAACGGTGCGCGAGCTATCGGCGAATGACGCGCATACAATAGTGTAGCCTGTGGGGAACTCCAAAAAGCGCGTCATGAGTGAACGTGGAAGCCGCATGTTAGCCGACGTGGCCATTTTCTCGAAACACTGAGGCGGTAAACTACCACTGAATCAATGGATCAAGGTATTCCATGCCGAAAGTGATTCATCGTACATGAAATAAAACGTCATCATAATCAAAGAACAGATTTTCAAACAGCGACAAGGCCAAGCCTCGTATATTCTGCCATGTCGGCTAACGCTCAGCGGCTACACGCGGTAGCTCGCGAACGATAGTATAGAACGTTAATTAAGAACATATCAAAACGTGAGCGAGCTATCGGCGAGCGAGTGCCACAAAAGTGTAGCCTGTGGGGACTCCAAAAAGCACTCGCGAAGCGAACGGGGAAGCCGCATGTTATCCGCCGT
>WBUR01000073.1 GCA_008933615.1 bacterium
TATGTAAATCGATGCCTGAGTAAAACATGATACACCTCCTGGTTTTAGGTTTGATTAGATGCTTATCCGAAAATAATTCGGATTGACCGGAATCGGGAGGTACTTTTTTATAATATCATGCGGCTTATGCATTCGCTTCGCCAGTAGCTCGCTCACGTATTGAGTATGTTCGTAATTATTTATAATTTCATCGCGTGCGAGCTACAGTGTGGAGCCGCGCCGCGTTATGCGTCATATACCCGGTAATTCAAAATGAAATACTTTATATTATTTCCATTTTTTGCAATAATAATGACCACTGCCTGTGATCATAAAGATGAACCCTTTTTTCTTACTTACGCGCCCAGCGATAGTGCCATAGCATATTTCCAAAATGATGCCGGGACTTTTGCGATTGAGCAACTTTTTCATGAAAAAAGCCCGGATACTCTTTCAATTATTATTCCCGACAGGAAATTGGATTATTATCTAAACGCGCTTGGCTTGTTGTACGATAAAAAGGACGAATTCATTGCGTTGGATTCTGTAATAAATAAAGTGCACATCCATAAACAACAACGATACTCGACCGGTCTTGGCTTCTTGGTTGATACCACATATCAATGGTTTAAGAACATTCGTGATGGGTTGCCTCAATCGGGAAATACGACCATTGATAGTCTTGCTCAATTATATAGTATGGCGTTTCACACCGATTCATTTAGCGATTTAATGTCTGCAAATCTATCCAGTCCATTAAATACTTACGCTTTAGCACGTCTATTTACGACCATTCCCGGTATCCGTAGCTCCGGACCAGATGGATATTACAGTTGGTATACCAACCTCACGTTCAAGGAAGGCAACGGTGAAGTACGAATCCGTTTTTACCTTGGATATGGCGATTGCCCATCTGGTTGTGGCGGCTACGACTATTGGGATTTTGTTGTTACCAATGACGGTAAGATAAACTATAAGGGATTTACTCATGATTAGGAGTGGGTATACGTCGCATAACAAGCTGTTTACACGTGCCGCTTCGCGAGCGCTTTTTGATTTGACGATAGAGAGATTGTGGGCGTCGCTCGCCAGTAGCTCGCTCACGTTTTGAGTATGTTCTTAATTAATTATAATTTTCCTCGCGTGCGAGCTACCGCGTGTAGCCGCTCAGCGTTATGCGAGAGCGAATCACTAAATTGAGGAAAGACACAATGTGGAGAATCATATTACTCTTTCTCACGATCACACCAACAATTACAGCTCAAAATGAGTTTTGGTATGGAGTAAAAGGCGGCATTACTCGCGCTAGTTATCTAGTTGTTGATGAAGGTGATTGGCGAGGGCTCCATGGTCATAGAAATGGTGTCAATTGTGGATTATTCCTCAAATTTAATAAGTATTTGATGACGGACTTGTCTTTTGTTCAAAAAGGTGGTCGAAAAGATCAGCTAAATTATATTAGCTTTGGTGGCTATTTATGTTTACCTAAGATTTTGTATCCTTTTATCGGTTTACATTACGACTTCTTAAAATCAAAACTAATTGGAGATGGCCGGTTGCATAAGCCGACCGTCCGAAGAACAAATTGGTCGTATTCGATAGGAATAGGATATCAAGAAATAAAGATTGGTAATCAGAACTTTCTAATTGAAACGAAGCTTGATTGGGTAGATCAGACGCCATCGGTAGATACACATGATGAGGATTTTACAATTTTGAAGAACGTTTCTGTTGATCTTAAAATAGGATGGTATTTTAAGAGTAATCTGTGATTCGCCCACGCATAACATGCGGCTTACACGTCCGCTTCGCGACGCCTTTTGATTTAACGATAGAGAGATTGTGGGCGTCGCTCGCCAGTAGCTCGCTCACGGTTTGAGTATGTTCTTAATTAATTATAATTTTTTCGCGTGCGAGCTACTGCGTGTAGCCGCTGGTCGTTATCTGACATGCTGCGAAAGAAAGATTTTCTAATGACCAAGGTTATAATTCTAATTATGGGATTGCTAATATCTTGCTCCCAAACCAGTGATCTTAAGCGAAAGCGTTTTGACCCAGATAAGTATTCATTTCCATTTTCAGCAATGACGTCTTTTGAAATGAACACGATGTACAAAGATGTTAAAAACGGAAAATATCTCGCTCTCGACTCGAACGCCGTCGTATCCATATTTCCAGATAGTCTCTTGAGAAGGAACTGGTCATCTGATGATTTTTATCTGTACTCTAAACAAGTTACTGTTCACGGTTTTCCACTTTTTTCTTTGATTCACTATCAGTACGCAATTGGATATTATTTAAAACTTGTATTGTTATCACCTGAAAATGAATTCATTGCTTCCTCGATTGTGGCTATGAGAGCCGGGGAAGGCGGGGCCTCGGCTGACGCTCACACCACTTTTCTGAATGATTCGGTTTTTGTGGTCACGACAGTATATGGAGAGACTGATTTTGATTCGAGCGGACGAACACGAATTGATTCGGTCATTTCGACATTCATTATTCGGCCCAATGGATTCTCACAGATCGAGAGAAAGCAATTTGAATACATGAGGTAGCACAACGCAGCACGTCAGATAACATGCGGCTTACACGTGCCGCTTCGCGACGCCTTTTGATTTGACGATAGAGAAATTGTGGGCGTCGCTCGCCAGTAGCTCGCTCACGTTTTGAGTATGTTCTTAATTAACTATAATTTTTCTCGCGTGCGAGCTACTGCGGGTCGCCGCCGAGCGTTATGCGACATGCGAAATCTCTTAACTTAAAATGAAAGAAGACTGATATGAAGAATGTAAGTATGTTCGTTCAACTTTTAATGGTGTTTCTTTTGTCCTGTGCTTCAGAAGAACGATTCGTAGCACCTGAATTCAAGTCTCCAAAAATAAAAGGTGCTAGCTTAAATATTATTGCACTGTTCGATGCAATTCGCGCCTCCAATATGGATGATTTTAGAGATGACTTTAAGAGCGACAATTCATCGGACACATTGACATATTTATTGCATGGTAAGTTACCAATGGCAATAAGTAAAGTGACCTATTTTAGTGATGTCCGCTTTGCAGATTACAAGCAAGATTCAATTAAATCGGAGCTGTCAACGCGACCGCAGCGAAGAGAATCTCATCAACGCAATGGCCCCATAACTGAAAAAAAGACATTAAGAATTTCACCCACAGATTCAATTAGCATGCTGCTCCCAACAAATCTTAGCATAAATAATCTTGTTACTCTACCCAGTGATTTCACATTGATACTAGATGATTTCTACATATTCACAGACTATGTATCTTCAGGGCAAGCCACTCATAAAGCATTATTTTACCAGTTAAAGTACTGTCTTATTGAAAACAAGAATGGCAAGATCATTTCTTTTGGTAGAGCAAAAGCTGTTGAGATTCCCTTCTTTCCGGTTTTCACTAGAGATACGTGGGTTAACAATATTGGAAACATACCATCTGTAATTTTTTCAGGAACTGCATTTGGTCGATATTGAAACTGGGTGCACGTCGCATAACATGCGGCTTATGCGTTCACGTCGCGACGCCTTTTGATGTGACGATAGAGAGATTGTGGGCGTCGCTCGCCAGTAGCTCGCTCACGTTTTGAGTATGTTCTTAATTATTTATAATTTCATCGCGTGCGAGCTACTGCGGGTCGCCGCCGAGCGTTATGTGATATGTCGCTTTGCCGAATAATATATTTATAGGAGGTCTCAATGACACGCTTGTCTTTTCTATTTTTAGTTTTGTTGTGCACATCTACAGTTGTCGCACAATCTTATTCAATTAAAGACAACTCTTTGATGGTTTTTGGAAATGGGGAGAGTATTACACCAGCCAATCAGGCTAAAATTCGTATCCCTATAGAAGCTCAAGCTTCATCATTGGCACAATCGCTTGAAAAAGTAAAACAAACCGTTAATACTCTCACTTCTTCTCTTCAATCAATTGGCATTCCACGTAGTGATATAGAGACGCCTCATTTTTCGAATACCAAAAACGTAAATGCATCAATATTCACTTCCAAAAAGGACTTTATTACAGAGCTCGACCTCATTGTTACGATCAATAATCTTGAATTACTTGAAAATGCGATTATCATTTTAGCTGACCTGAAGGCTGAACCCACGAACGTGACTTTTCAGCTCAAAAGTGCTGATAGCGCCAAAGTCCGAGCGATTGAACAGGCCACGTCTCAAGCCACTTTAAAGGCCAAAGCGATAGCTGCACAACTTGGTATTTCATTAGGGAAAATAATTTCTGTCGAAGAGATTGGCATGAGTGATGTCAGTGCTCAGAATGTAATGGTTTTCAATAAACGTGGAAACATTAATGATGGCCGGTATCAAGCATTATATCCAGAAAAACAAGTGATAAAGGCAAGCGTGAGACTAGTTTATTCTTTAAATCAGTAACTACTTTGAAACGCGACACGTCCTGTAACATGCGGCTTATGAATTCGCTTCGCCAGTAGCTCGCTCACGGTTTGAGTATGTTCTTAATTAATTATAATTTTTCGCGCGCGCGAGCTACAGTGTGGAGCCGCCGAGCGTTATCTGATATGGCGCTGCTGGGTTACCGTTTGAGTTTAACCGAATGTTCTTTGATCCATTTAGCAAGCAGGGGTTTCGACATCTTGCCGTCCGCGAGTTCAATCATCATGGAATAGGCTGCTTCTTCCGTGGACTTAAT
>WBUR01000074.1 GCA_008933615.1 bacterium
CGTTTTTCGCAGAAGTTATACTGCGAACTCGGGTTTCACCGGCATTTTTATCAAGGCCGCGAATACCAAAGCATGAATCAAGTAAAATATTTGAAGACAACATGTCATATTGCAACAGCCTCGAAAAAGCCAGAAGGATTTCTAAAATCATCAACTCAGTTTTGCCGCATATTTGCACATTTACAATTGCAATATAGATCATGTAACATAACCGAGCGTTCGAATATTTTCAGAAACTACTATGTACAAAAATAGACATCTGTATGGCTTCATTGCCCTGAGCATTACGCTGAATAGCTGGTGTTTTGCTCAGGAAGTAACACGGACTATGTTGCTTGATAGTTTAAGACGCCAAGATGTTAGAATTCTCGAGCATTATGGAATGGATACTCTCTCGACTATTGGGAGTCGAATAAAATTGATTCCCGAAAAGTTGCTGGAGACTTTGATGCAAGAGGATGGCCGAAAAAACTACCGAGCATATATGCCCAATGAGAAAGAGATTGAACTTGTTGCTGAATATTTCAAATTATTACCTCCCTTCACGAAAAAACTTTTGCAGCAAAAACTTTTTGGAATCTACTTTGTCAATAATTACATAGCCAATGGAGGCGCTGATTTCGCAATAGACAGCAAAAATGATTTTTACTATTTTTTGATACTTAACACTAACACATTAAAGAAGTCATTTTCCGATCTTGTTACAAGCAAAGACAGATCAAACTTTGTTGACGATTCAACAGGACGAACATTGGCCCTAAATTGCGGAGATAAATATTTCGGCTTGCTATATATCTTGCTACATGAATCTGCACACATGGTGGATTATGAAATACAGGTTACTCCATATCTGTTTAAGGAATTCAAATTATTAAAGGGTATCGACTTCGAAAGCACTGCATTTACCCGGAACTTCTGGGAAACACTTTGGACGCCTAAGAAAGAATATAAGTATCCATTGTGGGACATGAAAAGCGTTTACGGTTTAGGTGGTGGAGCCAAAATTAAGTTATCCCAAGCGGAGGAGTTCTATGATCAACTCTCAAAGAGTCCCTTTTGTACACTCTATGCATCATTCAATTGGGGTGACGATTTTGCAGAACTTTCAACGTTTTATCATCTGACCGAAAAATTGGGACAACCATTTGAGATTCAGGTATTCAAGAATGATGAAGTGATTTATAGATACAACCCGATGGCGAATAAGCAGGTAACCGACCGTATTAAGTATTTGGATTTCTTATATTCTCATGAGAGCAAATAGGATGACGTTTTTACGTATCATAGCAGGTCATTTCAATTTAAATCGAAGTGTCCGACAGTAATGCAAAATTCCATCACATCAAACTTTGTGGAGTATTCATGACACGACTCACCCTTTTCTGTTTATTACTGATTTTTAGTATGCACAGGGCTTATAGCCAGGACAATTCTTATCAGGACGATTATTATAACGGTTTGATCACCAAGGCTGAGAAAAAAGCATCCGAAGACGGGCGGAATGTGCTTGAAACAGGCCGCACCATGACGCTAAAAAATAAGGAAATTTTACCCGGAAGCTGCTGGGATTATGCCAACGCCGTTTATGACCGGGCGGGATATTCATGGGGAAAACGTGAAGACGTATTCAAGAGCGCCAAAACAGGCCCGTACGCAGACGTAAGTAAGATCAAGTACGGAGACTGGCTGTATTACGTGAATCATTCCTATAATAATATTGAACACAGCGCAATATTCATAGAATGGATTGACATTGAAAATAAACTCGCCCTCATGCTGAGTTACGGAGGAGAAAGCCGCCGTGAGCCGGCGCGTTATATTCCCTACGATCTCTCCAGCGTGTACGGAATTACACGCGCGAACTCCGAACTCGGGGCAGGTAAAGCAACTGAAAAAACGAAAACCACAGGTACCGCTTCAGCCGTTGCATCCAACGTAAACAAATCTTCCACAACATCGACGACGACTGCGAACAAAACAATGGCAACGCCTTCCGAGTCTGTTTCCGGAGGCACGGTGAACGGGATGAAAGTTGAATCGCTCAAGTTCGGCGTCGGTGTTGATAAAATGGAGATCGTAGGCGAAGGAGTTTCTTTTTCCGGATCGGCCGGCAAAGTATATTGCTGGATGAGAATTTCAGGCGGGATGGGAAAAACCGTTAAAGTGAAATGGTATCTGAATGGCAATGCAATTGGAGAAACGCCGCTTGACATCCGATCCAGCCCCATGCGCACGTATGCTTATCGAACTGTCACCGGAAGAAAAGGCAATTGGAAAATCGAGATACTCGATCCTTCCGGAGCGATTCTTCATTCTGCCGGGTTTACTGTGAACTAAAAGAAAAAATAATGCTATGACTCAAATTTTTTCCGTGATCGCTCCGCTGTTTCTCATCATTCTTGCAGGCGCCGTATTGCAGCGATCCAGGACCATCGGAGATAATTGGTCCGCCGTGTTAAATGAGTATGCATTAAAAGTCGGATTTCCCGTACTGATCTTCACGTCTTTGCTTAAAACGCCGCTTTCCTGGTCTGAACATGCGCCATTGATCGCCGTGAATTCGATATTTATTTTGGCCGGTTTTCTCATCGCATTCGTCGCCGGAAAAATACTACGGCTGGAAATCCAGATGATCCGAACGTTGTATCTCTGCCTCGTCTTTGGCAACGTCGCTTATTTGGGAATCCCCGTTCTGGTGCAAGTTTGGGGGGATGAAATTCTTCCGACGGCCAGTGTGATCGTTGCGGTCTATTTGTTCTGGATATTTACCGTCGGAATCGGCTTTCTGGATTTCACACGGCAGGAAAACAGACAAGACATTATGAAAGACGTTTTGAGAAATCTTCTGAAGAACCCGCTTTTGTTATCCGTATTTCTTGGGTTTGCTGTGGCCGGGCTGGGAATAAGATTTCCGGACATGATCATGACCTCACTGAATATGATCACGGCGTCGGTCACGCCCGTCGTTCTCATCGTGATCGGACTGTTTATCGGTAAATCGAATTTAGGAAAACTCTCTGAGTGGACGCCCGTTTTTATTTTTTCATGCGTCACGCTGGCCGTGATGCCGGCTATTTTTTATTTCGCAATAAAATTAACAGGACACTCGCCGAACCAATTTTCGTCATCGATCACTGAGGCGGCCATGCCCGTCGCCATCACGCCTTTTGCATTGGCTGATATGTACGGATTAAATAAAGAGTTCATCGCCCGTTCCATTGTATTGAGTACGATTCTATCTGTTATTTCGCTTCCATTTTGGATTTCGATTCTGTAAAAGATCATTCGCCCGCAATTATTATTAACGAAAAGAACTATAAACAAACCGTAAAGGAACCCATGAACACCGTTAAACTGATCTTAATTCTCGCGATGAGTACGACGCTGTTTGCGCAAGGCAAAACGAGCGTTGGCCGCGAGAAGGCAAAAATCGGAATTGTCGCATTCGATGCCGTAAAAATTACCAATCAATATAGCGGCGGCGCATTAACCAACAATTCCAATGGAGGTTCTTCCTGGAATTCCTCCGCAGACTCTCCGTTTGCTGATCCGGCCGCAGTAACTGCTTTTGCGGAAGCGGCGACACAGCGTGCGGTAGAAGCGTTCGTGAAGATAGGACGTTTTACTATTCTTGACCGTACGGCTATGGAAAAGATCATGTCGGAGCAGAATTTTCAACTTACGGATGATGTGGATGCGGGCTCCGTTACAAATATCGGAGCGCTTCTGGGCGCACAATATCTTGTCAGCGGCCAGATCCAGTCGGTCAGCACCAATCCGGCCTTTAATAAAGAAACTAATGAAAAGGTCGGTTATTACGGTTCCGTCGACATGCAGGTTACGATCCTGGATGTGTCAACCGGACAGGTCATGCAATCCAAACATTTTAAAGGCGCCACCAACGAATTTCTGGAGCGGCACGAATCGACTCCTGAAAGAGCGGTGAATGTAGGATTGGATCAATGCGCGGACGAATTAAAAAAATGGCTCCGCACCGCTTTTCCCGTCGAAGGAACGGTCTATGAAATCCTTAAGCAAAAAAAGAAGGAAGCGCTAACGGTCAGCATCACCTGCGGCAGTGATATCGGCGTGAGGAAAGATGATAAATTCAGGGTCTATTCCGTCAAAGAGATTCCGCATCCGACGGAGGAGGGCAAAACATTTCTTAAAACAACCGATGTTGGAATTGTGGTCGTCAAAAAAGTCGAAACGGACGGCGTGTTCTCTACCTGCGAAGTAGATAAGGGCGGACAAAATATCATGGAGAGAATGGCCGCGGGCGAAAAATTAAGAGTCGTGTCAATGAAGAAATAGCCCCGACAATTAGCTGCACAAAATAATTACTTTGCTTATAAAGCCCTGCATGCTGAATGCAGGGTTTTTTTGCTATGCAGAATTTGTCCGGCTTTGTTCGAGGTAGTTGTCATTCTATAAGAATCTTTTTGAAGGATTGAAGACACGGCA
>WBUR01000075.1 GCA_008933615.1 bacterium
ATGCATTACTTGCTCAAGAACGCTCCCGTCGCCGTAACTGAATCCGACTGGGCGGCGCTTTTGCCGTTGAAATTGAAAGACAGGGATTTCCTGTTGGCTGAGTAGAGGCGGTTATTGCTCCGCTTACTGAACGAAGTTACCCAGCAGGCCGAGGATCTTTCTGCCGCCTTCCTTTGCCGTTCTCTTGAGGAATCCTACGACGCCGGTCCGGAAGAGGTCGGCGATGAAGGGAAAGGGACCGAAAAGGACTATCGGTATGTTCTCAACGAGCTTGATGAGCCCGTCAAGGGTGTATTCTATGGCTGCGGCGCCGGCATTTACTTCCGTATCATCAGGACGTCAACTAAGCTGACAGGGAGCAGGTTCATGCACTGCATCTTGCGAAGGCGTTGTAATTCATTTAAGAGAATCAAAAAACTCGTGAAGACTCCTGGCAATTAAATACAGGTTTGAATAGTCATCATCTTGTGCTATTGAATAATCAACCTCATTCTCATGATCCCAGAAATAAATTGCCCCATTATCCTTATCCCCACAAGAGATGCAAATTAAATTTCCTCCAGGATCATGCGCAATGGGCAAGATGTGTTGTGGCATTCGCTTTACTTTTATTTTTACATCATCTACATAATCTTTCAGATTATCAGCTTCACCATCATATATTGCGAGAAACCAATCAATACATGATTGATTGGGTTTACCGTTTTTGCTTACATCAAAGACATTAGGTTCACAGCGCCCACCGTTGTAAGTCAATAAATGATTTCGATATTGCTCTGGAAGTTGCAGACCAACATACTCTTCAAAATCATTCAATTCTGCATTGGTTAGTGCCTTTTCAGTTTCAGTAAATTCCATTCTGCCCTCATTTGAGTTTTTCATCGCCATACCAAATAGACGCACCGCCCGTATGTCCTGTTAAGCGATGAATTTTTGAATCGACTAATTGCATCCTCCCTGTATTTTGATGGTGATGCCATGTATAACCTTTTGGAGTCCTTGAATATCCTGCAGCTTCATTCGCTGCTTTAAAGTCAAAATAGTCATTGCCTGTGGGTTCGATCATGACATCATTTGGTCCACCCTTATATAAATAGTCGTCAAAAACCGGAAATCCACTCTCATCAAAGGGTACACCGGTGACTGGATGATTCTTCCCTGCCAGATGCTGGTTTCGAAGTCGTACACCTTCCTTTGTTGTCTGTTCAGATAGATATTTTTCTCTTTCCTTACTTTTGTCAACCCCGTTTGTATCCTTCTCCGTACGCCTTTGGTCACTCTCCGTCTTCACCGGCCCTTCTTTTCCCTGCCGTATCCGTTCTTCCTTGATCAGTTTTTCTGTTTTTGGCAGATCGAACTCTTCTCCCGGATTGCCCAGAGAGTGGAGATTTCTTCGGGAAGTGCTCATGAGTTCAATGTCGCTTTTCGTTGCGCGCATGGATATGATCAGCATGGCAGAGGCGGCCGAGGCGGAGCGGATAACTTCCATCAATGCTCTTGCGCGAGTATCGGGATCTTTGATCTTCATGGCGCTGCTATATTGCTCTATGTATTGGTCTCCCAGTATGATTCCCTGAACGGCGTCTGTGCTGAATTGGCCTATTAGCAGGCCTTTGGCCATAGGAATGCCCCATTGTTTATTTGTGACGACGCGCCCTCCGGCCATCCAGGTTCCTGCCAGGACGTTTCCGAATATGGTTAACGCATCCATTGCATCTTCCGTTCCGTCGCCGAATCCTTCTTTGTGCCTCTGGTATATACTCAGGCTGGCTGCTGCGGATGATGATAATAGGGATGCCCAGAGGAGGGCGGTGGCAACGCGTGTACCCGGGATGGGAGCGATTGCGCCGATGGCTGTCAGTAATAGAGCACCTATTCCTGTCCAAAATCCCAGTGTGTCCAGAATCTGGATTACGGTATCCAGGGCATTCTGTCCTGTGGTGTTCATGCTATAGTCTATTTTTTCACCTGCTATATCCGATCCTATCTCCACTTGAATGCTTCCTTCAGGATATCGGTTGCCCCCTTTTGCCATTGTGGAAAGGGCATTGAGGAGTGCCTCATTCGCGTTTTTTCCTTCTCCATCGTATTCACCGGTCATCCAGCGAACAGCGGGGTTCGTTGTATCAAGTATTCTCCACTTCTCATGTCCGGAAGAGGATTCTATTTTTGCGACGGATAGTTTTAAGGGCATTACGTAGCCGCTTTCACGATTCAGATAGACTGCTTTTATCGGTGTGCGGATTTTGCCATGTACCGGTATTGCATTGGCAGTGGAGGTTAGGCGTTCTTTGGTTTTTTCAATTTGTTTTTTGTAGCTATCCTCAACTTTTGAGGATAGTTTATGAGAACCTGGTTGTTGTTCACTTTTTTTCAGGAGGTTGTAATACAACTGCAGGAACTCCAGTTCCAGTGCAGGATCGACTCCGCGTGTGCTTTCTTTGTTAAAGGCTTCATTCAATCGTTGTCGTTCGGGCACAACGACCTGAGGAAATTCATGATAGCGAACTATCGCTCCTCCGCCGGGAGGGTAGACTGTCAGACGGCAGATGATTCTGTGAACGCCGGTGTTTTTGAACTGGAACTCCTGTTTTTTCCCGGTGCTTCCTGCAACAACTGCTGAATCGTGTTGCTTGCCATCGGCACTGTCGGGCTGGATCATCTGCCATTGATAGGAATAACGTGGCGCTCTGGGGGTGTTAGAGCTGAGTTTCGGAAATTCGTAGCGAATCTTTGACCCGGGAACCGCTACACGGAATCCACCTTCCGGAAGAAGCTGCCACTCGGTTGCTTCACCCTTCTCCGGATATTCTACCAGGTATCTTGTGATTTTTTCATCCGTTTCTATTCCGTTTCTTGCAAAAAGGGCACGCAGTGCCTTCTTTTCATTTTCATCGGCGATTGTCCACAGATCGATATCGAGATTGATACTGAGATAGGGATGCTTTCTGGTGTTGTAATAGAGCAGGACGTCGCGAAATCGGTCAGGTTTTTTAAACAGGAGGCGCAAGATTTCATTTTTGGCTTCTGTCTGGATGAGTACCTTTGCCCTTCCATTGGCGTGATGATACTTGAGGAAAAGTCTTTCCAGTTTCTGGACTGTGCTTTGTGCATCAAAGTGGGACCGAGGCTGAGTCATCTCCTCCTTCGGCGCCCGATGCACACCAGTGCCGGTCGTGCCGCTCTGTGCTACGTGAGCAAGCTCATGCCCGATCAACCCGCGGCCTTCTGCCGTGCTCGGGTTATACTGATCTCTGGCAAAGACGATATCGCTGCCCTTCGCAAAGGCCTTTGCTCCGATAGAGTCGGCGGCCTCTTCTGCGGCTGCTCCTGTATGGACGCGTACGCGAGAGAAGTCATGGCCAGTATGCAGCTCATAGACGGCCTTTTGTTCTTCTGGTAAAGGCTGGCCGGTTTCTGCAAGGGCCGTGTCGACCTTCTCGGCCTGTGATTTGTTTAACGGGAAGCCTTCTTCTACTACCGTGCTCGCTTGCACGGCCGGTGCGCGGGAGATCGTAGTGGAGGGGGTGCTGGGTGCGTTAGGTGCTACCGTAGAACCCGTCTGTACATGCTCCTCACTTGCCGGAGGTCGGTAATAGGGATTGTGTCCCATGATGGCTGCATTCGGCGGACCGTTGTAAAAATAGGTCTGCCAGAGCCCTGCAACGGCCTCGCTCTGATGGATTCCTGGATTCACATCCATGCCCGGCATATACGGGAAGACGCGATAATCCTCAGGCTCGGCGGCGGGAATGAAGGTACCATCGACGAAGCGGCCGGCATCGGTGCGCGTATTTGTCTCCGATTGATCCGGTCGTTTTTCCAGCGGTGCGTATTCCATAAGTTCCCCGTATGACAAAGACATGCCGATCCGGATGCGAGCCCGGAGTTATCCAAACAGTAGAATCGTTGGGGTGATTCTGTGATCAGAATGATGTGTCGTTGTTGGATCTTATCATTGCACAAAAGATTTAATCGGGTAACTCTTTTTCTGTATCTGCCGAAAAAATTTGCGAATTCAGCAAAACTTGAATTTTTTTCCGGAATCAGAAAAAAGTGTTTCCCGATAATGCGAAGATGTGCATGGCTCGGCCATTGGATAGCCAACCAGCATGTTGCTTACAATGGCGTGAGGAACCCTTTCGACGAAAGAATTGAAAGAGTTACATTGAGGCGACAGCATCAATGGTCGAAAAGAGATAGTGTGTCAAACGTCAGGGATTTATAGCGGGGGCGAAAGCAAGAGGATAACCACAGAGGGCACAGCGGGCGCGGAGGGGAGGAAGGAGGAGAAGAATTCTTATTGCGAAATGGGGAGAGAGTTATTTCGAGTGCCGGTTAACGGCCGTCGCTTCCGGGCGAACGGTCATGCCTCCCC
>WBUR01000076.1 GCA_008933615.1 bacterium
TTTGATTTTGACGATAGAGAGATTGTGGGCGTCGCTCGCCAGTAGCTCGCTCACGGTTTGAGTATGTTCTTAATTAACTATAATTTTCCTCGCGTGCGAGCTACTGCGTGTAGCCGCCGAGCGTTATATGCCATAGCGCGTAACTGAAACCTACATTATGAAACTGTTCGTCATAATTTGCATACTCTTTTTCCAACCTTCATTGCATGGTCAAACACAAGAGTATTTTCCAGCTTTTGATTATACCGTGCGTGATATTTTATCAAATTGTCACGTTAAATCTGTCAGTGCTATGACGACTAAAGTTGATAGTGTAATACCTGCCGCATGGGAAAAGAAGTATAGAAAGGAATTTGACAAAGACGGACGTATTACAGAAATAATGTTTTACTCTTTAAGTGGACCCGTTAATCCTATTCGATATCATTACAACCGTGATGGAAAATTAATTAGAAAAACGACTCGACTTGACACTGTTACTTATAAGTACTATTTCGACGGAGATCTTTATGAGGAAGATAGTTGGAACGGTATCATTCTCAATAGAAGTAGTTATTTTTACAACAAACCTAATCAAATTCAATACATACGCCACTCTACCATTAGATACGACCAGCTTGATACAACTGGAATGAATAAGGCGTGTTTCTACTATGATAAAGATGACCGTTTAATTCATGAAATGCATATTTCACTGAGAGATACTACGTATCAATGTTGGTACAAATATGATGGACAAAATAATTTAATTGAAAAACGAAGCAAGTGGAGTTATTTACCTGATACTTCGACTACAAAATTAGAGTATGATTCCAAGAATCGTATTATAAGATGGCTAAGTCTATCAAAGACTGGAGTACCGACTACAATAATCACGTGGGAATATGATAGTAGTGGATTAATTATGTCACGATATGATGAAAAGTTTACTATCATCACTAGTAAATATAAGACTAAATACGAATATGAGTATTATAAGTAACGCGCTACGGCATATAACATGCGGCTTACACGTCCGCTTCGCGACGCCTTTTGATTTGACGATAGAGAGATTGTGGGCGTCGCTCGCCAGTAGCTCGCTCACGGTTTGAGTATGTTCTTAATTAACTTAATTTTCCTCGCGTGCGAGCTACTGCGTGTAGCCGCCGAGCGTTATCTGACATGCCAAGACAAGGATTTTGTCCGAAGCTATGTTAATTAAACCTCACATTGAAATCGAATTTGACGCAAAGCATGCAATATTAGTTTTCAACGACACGGAGCTTTATGATTTTGTAGAAGATTATCTTCTTGAGAAACACGATATTCGCTCAGAATATGTTACGCAATCTGAATCCGGTTATCGTCTATTTTTTGACAAAAATAGGTCTTCGGACATTGAGAAAGCTTTGTCCAAACTTGACGACAATGAAATTGAAACTGTTTGGCGACTTAACAACAACTGATATGTCTTGGCACGTCAGATAACATGCGGCTTACACGTTCACTCATGACGCGCTTTTTGATGTCCCCACAAGGCTACATTATTGTGTGCGCGTCATTCGTCAGTAGCACGCGCACAGTACTTTTTGGCTTCGCTCTGACAGCCGTAGAGATTTGATTGTAAACCTGTTTCTCGACGCGAGGCGATGGTTCGATTTGAAAAGTTTCGATATTTGAATTTAGATTCGTTCTTTGAATTTGTAGATTTGACTACTTCTTTGCCTCGCGCCGAGATGACGATCTATTCTCTCTTTCATTTCGGCTGTCAGAGCTACGAGGATAATTTGATAGTTACGTTTTTGATTTGCACATTTGTTTGTGTGCGCGAGCTACCGCGTGTAGCCGCCGAGCGTTATACGCTATCTTGCCATCACCTGTTCTTTGAATAACGATTCCGCAGTTTTTTGCGGCTTTTTATATAGAGAATTATCTAATTGATTTCTGATTTTTTTAACAACTTGCATGAAGGAGGATGTCATGTCCAGAAGAAATCTTTCCCTGATAATTATCACCCTACTTTTGGTAGGATGTATGAGCACGGCCGTCTACGTTGAGAGCGGCATAACGAGTCTTGTTCAAATTACTACAGATCGTTCTTACGAACTTGATCCAACTTTTTCAAAAGACGGCAATAAGCTATTTTTTGCTTCAGATAGGTCAGGGTTTCTTGAAATTTGGGCAGTACCAATTAATGGCGGTGGCATCCAGCAGATTACTTCAAACTCCGCACTTTCCGCGGATAGAGCACCAAATCCATCCCCTGATATGAGCGAAGTCGTCTTTCAATCAACAAGAGTTACCGGTGTTTTCAATATTTGGAAAATATCCCTTGGGAACAGAGGTCTCGTTCAGTTAACTAACAATCCCTATGGATCAGTCACCCCCAAATGGTCACCGGATGGGAAATCTATTGCTTACGCCGCGCTTGACGTTAACAAAAACGAGTATGTGTGGACGATTGGAGCCAGTGGGGAAAATCCGACTCAGCTAGGGCCAGGTACAGAACCAGATTGGTCACCAGATGGAAAACGTATTGTATTTTCCAAAAAAACAAAGTCCAACAATTATGACATATGGATTATGAATGCGGACGGAACCAATCAGGAACAACTTACAACTAGTGAAGAAAAACAAGAAACTTCACCGGTTTGGTCACCCGATGGTAAGAGGATCACATATGTAGTGAAATATTCTTCACAAGATTACTTTTCACTTAATCAAGGTAAAATCTCAACTTGGTTTTCAGTTAAATCAGAAGTCTGGCTGATGGATTTACAAGGTCGAAACACTACTCAGCTTACCGCCTTTCAAGGTATCAATGTGTTTCCAGCTTGGTCACCTGATAGCAAAAAAATTGTTTTTGTTTCAAGCCGTAGTAATAACTGGGATATTTGGACAATGGTACCGTTATTAAATTGAAAGCAAGACAGCGTATAACATGCGGCTTACACGTACGCTTCGCGAGCACTTTTTGGAGTCCCCACAGGCTACATTATAGTGGCGCTCGCTTCGCCAGTAGCTCGCTCACGGTTTGAGTATGTTCTTAATTAACTATAATTTTCTCGCGTGCGAGCTACTGCGTGTAGCCGCCGAGCGTTATCTGACATGGCCAGAATATACGAGGCTTGGCCTTGTCGCTGTTTGAAAATCTGTTCTTTGATTATGGTTACCTCTTACTTCGTGTTGCCCGATGAAATCACGTTCGGTCAGAGATAGTTTGATCCATTGAGTCAGAGGTATTTTGAAGATTCAGTGTTTCGAGAACATGGCCACGTCAGATAACATGCGGCTTACACGTTCACTCATGACGCGCTTTTTGATGTTCCCCACAGGCTACATTATTGTGTGCGCGTCATTTGTCAGTAGCACGCGCACAGTACGATTTGGTTCGCTCTGACAGCCGATGGGATTTGAGTTGAAACCAGTTTCTCGACGCGAGGCGATGGTTCGATTTGAGATGTTTCGATAAATGAATTCAGTTTCGTTCTTTGAATTTGTAGATTTGACTAATTCTTTGCTTCGCGCCGAGATGATGATCTATTTGAGTTCATTTCGGCTGTCAGAGCTTAGAAGTTTCTTTGACACTTTTAGTTATTAATTAACACATTTATTTGTGTGCGCGTGCTACCGCGTGTAGCCGCGCCGCGTTATGCGAGATCTGGCTCCTTTTAGAGTATGGGTTCGTTCTATAAAGTATTTCTTAACTTTTTCACCTTTAACAAATATGAAAGGTAAGGAATTATGAAAACACTATTACTCTCTTTCTACCTGTTTCTATTTGCTCTTGGCTGCTCAGACCAGAAATCTCTTGAAGAAAATAACATCGGTAACCTTGTTATTACCGTACCAGATGACAACACAACACTGTTTAGGGGTCAACCAGCGCAAATTCAAGCACAGATCCAATTGAAGAATACTACCGAATTAGTCATTCTACTGCAACTGCGGGACCTTGACTCAGATTATCTATTTTCTATGACTATGTCAACGATTGAAGCCTCCGATGAAGTGGACAGATCCATCGGGGCAGGTTTCAACATCTCGAATGCTGCGCCTTTAGGCAATAATTACAGACTATCTTTATTCTATAAAGAACCGGAGGCTACTTTACCGATTGGCGGTGATTCCATCATTGTCAAAGTTCAACTCTATTGAGCTCAGACCTCGCATAACATGCGGCTTACACGTGCCGCTTCGCGACGCCTTTTGATTTGACGATAGAGAGATTGTGGGCGTCGCTCGCCAGTAGCTCGCTCACGGTTTGAGAATGTTCCTAATTAACTATAATTTTCCTC
>WBUR01000077.1 GCA_008933615.1 bacterium
CCTTTTGATTTGACGATAGAGAGATTGTGGGCGTCGCTTCGCCGATAGCTCGCACACTTTAGAGATTGTTCTTAATTAAATTTTATTTTTTGTGTGCGAGCTACCGCAGGTAGCCGCCGAGCGTTATCCGACAGATCGCTAAACAAGTACTACAGCGTGAACTTATGATTCGACCCATTATTCTCAACATATCTGGTATTGCCATGATCCTGTTGTTTGCGTCAGGTATCACCGACCTTATGCAGCGCGGGTTTCTATCCATTTTCTTTATTAAGTTCTTCATGATCACATGTTTGTTGCAATTTCTATTTTGGGGTGCAAACTCGAAATCGTTCTTGCTGCTCTGTTTCGCAATCACGGTATTTGTTTTCGCTTCAGTCGTGCTGATTCACGTAATCATTTATAAGCCACATCCGGTTTTCTACTTACTGGAAACTGTTTGCATTGTAACACTACCGATGCAATTTTATGTTAAAAGGGATATTCTGTATAGTCAGAAATAGTCAACGCGATCCGTCGGATAACAAGCGGCTTACACGTCCGCTTCCGCGCCAGCGAAAGCGTGAGTACTTAGATAGTTAGTTTAAACGAACGCTGGCGCGTTCGCACATGGCGCTCTTTGATAGATTAAGTTTTGGTGGTAAAGTTAGTTAGTCTACCACCTTTTCGGCGGATGATTCGCGCCATGTCGTGTAGCCGCCGAGCGTTATACGAGATTTTGCCGACAAGGTAACTATGAAGTACTTTTTTATCGTTTGCTTCACCTTTTTCATAGAGCAGTGTAATCAGGATTATTATTCTGCTTTGGAAAAAGGCGATTTCGCCGGGAATGCATTCGCCACCCTTAACTATGAGGTAATTGCAAACTGTACATATCCTAAATGGATTGAACATAGCGGTGGACGAAGCAAGTTCATAGACGAGTTAAAACAGGAATTTCACCGTTTTGAGAGTACTAATTCCGTCATTAGTGGATTCACTTTTGACAATACTGTCTCTGAACCTATCAGGAATGGATCGCTACGCATTTACGTCCTCCCGTTGAAACTTAAAACCGTTACGGCAGGAGTGATATTTAATGAAAATTATTATCTTATTGCAATTTCGGAAGATGGTAAAAACTGGAGCTTTGTACACACACGTAGATCGAATGAAAACGAAAGTAAGGTCCAGGACATTCTTACCATGTTTCCTGCCTTAAATGGTAAAATCGAGTGGATTTTTTATACAACCCGTTAGTGTCGGCAAAAACCTCGTATAACATGCGGCTTACACGTGCCGCTTCGCGAGCGCTTTTTGATGTCCCCACAGGCTACATTATTGTGGCGCTCGCTTCGCCAGTAGCTCGCTCACGGTTTGAGAATGTTCTTAATTAACTGTAATTTTCCTCGCGTGCGAGCTACTGCGTGTAGCCGCCGAGCGTTATCCGAGAGTGTGGCTCGAATAGACCTATGATAAAAGTATCGTTAAATAAGAAAGACGCATCTCGACTCATTGGATATATCAAGGATGTCTCTGGCCGCACACATTACGGGGGCGGGCAGATTGAAACACCTATTGAGCAACAACTTATCCGCTTAATTGATAAATCGGGTGAGTCTCTTGAACTTTCCTTGCATCGTTTCATATTACTATCAGAATTTGTTTTTGAGGCAACAAGTGAAGGTGCGGGACTTTTGCCCGGTGACCGTTTATTAGTTGAAAAACTATATTCAGCTCTTGAGACTCACTACAAAGATTTGAGTGATAACGATAATCTTTCTGAAATTGAACAACTACTGAGAATTTATAAAATTGTGTTTTTGCATGAGCCTGTTGACACAATTGAACCGATGGTCGAAAGAAATAAGGCCGTCGAGATGCATCGCACCGAGGCAGAGCAAGCTAAAAAGCTCGATGAAAAACTCCAAAGGATATCAAAGAGAATTGCTTCCGGAGAAGTAAGTCGGAGTATTCATGTTCAATCAAAATCTATGAACGAAAAGGAACTTTTGAGGGAGATTATTCGCAAAACTAAAGGGCGAGGTATTTTTTAACGCCACACCCTCGGATAACATGCGGCTTACACGTGCCGCTTCGCGAGCGCTTTTTGATGTCCCCACAGGCTACATTATTGTGGCGCTCGCTTCGCCAGTAGCTCGCTCACGGTTTGAGTATGTTCTTAATTAACTTTAATTTTCCTCGCGTGCGAGCTACTGCGTGTAGCCGCGCCGCGTTATCTGACAGTCGGCGTTGAACAGGTATATGTAATTTGGAGGATTGACTAATGCTCTCATCGCTCGAAAATATAAACCAAGGACGAACATTACTTATTTGTGCAGGAGTCATAAGTTCCTTATTTGCAGCTCTGCATATTATCGTCATTTTCATTGGTGCACCGGCTTATCGCTACTTCGGAGCTGGGGAAGAGATGGCAATTCTGGATCAAAACGGGTCTCTCATCCCTGCTCTTGTAACTCTTGCCGTTGCTTTCATACTGACGATCTTCGCTGTTTATGCTTTTTCCGGAGCTTCATTAATCAGAAAAATACCTTTCCTGCGTACAGGTCTGTTGATCATTACGGCTATCTATTTGCTTAGAGGAATTGGTGTAGTCGCCGATGCGGCGATGTTAGTGCAACATTCTAATTATCCGATTCGTGCATTGATTTTTTCATTGACTTCGCTATTGACTGGTTTACTATATTTACTTGGATTGAAGATGTGCTGGAATAATTTAAGAACCTCTGTGAGCGATGAGAGCAAGTAGTTGTTTCTTGATTGAAAGTGTGGACTAACGCCGACCGTCAGATAACATGCGGCTTACACGTGCCGCTTCGCGACGCCTTTTGATTTGACGATAGAGAGATTGTGGGCGTCGCTCGCCAGTAGCTCGCTCACGGTTTGAGTATGTTCTTAATTAACTATAATTTCCTCGCGTGCGAGCTACTGCGTGTAGCCGCCGAGCGTTATCCGATATGCGGACAAAAGGATAGTACCATGATTAAAACAATATTTTATCTTATTACGGTTTCCATATGTTTGATCGCTTTATCTGGATGTGATAAACCAGATAGTAGCAAATATGCATTCCGTGCTTATGATGAATCACAACAACTTCTAGCTTCTGGGAAATTTCATTTGCATTTTAACGATGGTAATGTTACAGGCACCTTTAATGTACAACCAGACACTTATTTTCAGCCCTTTTCTTCGGGTGAGCTTCGCGGATCGTATACGGATTCAACTTTTTGGGTTGCCTGTCCGTGGGGAATATCTGATTCTGGTGTTTTCTTACAAGGCTTGTTTGAAGGCACTACAATCATCGGAACCGTTAATCAGGTGCATTTTTGGGGTACGGATGTAATTGGTAACTTTACCTTGAAACCTGCTGATTAAAATGGATTTTGGAGCCCGCACATCGGATAACATGCGGCTTACACGTGCCGCTTCCGCGCCAGCGGAAGCGTGAGCACTTAGATACTTAGTTTACACGAACGCTGGCGCGTTCGCACATGGCGCTCTTTGAGATATTAGTTTTGGTGGTAAGGATAGTTAGCTACCACCTATTCGGTGGCCACTTCGCGCCATGTCGTGTAGCCGCCGAGCGTTATCCGCCATGACCAGAATATACGAGGCTTTACGCTTTCAGAGTTTGATAGTAAATGTTCTTTGATCATACTTTTGTTCTTGTTGCTCGACCGCTTTAAGCCAGCGAGCGCTTCGCTACTCGCTTTCGTCTTTTGACACGCTTTGTGTCTGATCTTGTTTTGCTCTTGCGATCAGTGCTCGTGCTTATAAAAAAACATAAGATTGAGTTGACGCACTTCGCACTCATCGCTTGCGGTTCTGTATTACTATATTGGCGGTCGAGCCTTGGTTCTGACAGCGTAAGCGGATAAAGTATTCGTTCTTTGATTTCGTTTTGTATTTTCACGTAAGAGATTTGAGCAAACGGGTCACGGCGGATAACAAGCGGCTTCCCTGTTCGCTTCGCGCCGCCTTTGATCAGATGATAGAGAGATTGTGGGCGTCGCTTCGCCGATAGCTCGCACACTTTAGAGATTGTTCTTAATTAAATTTTATTTTTTGTGTGCGAGCTACCGCAGGTAGCCGCCGAGCGTTATCTGACATCACCGCCATCTTAGCATGGAAGGGTTAGACTATGTTACTAGACAATGACAAGATTGATGATACTGTGCTCGCTCTTCTTCACCTTACGAGCTTTGAAGATCATGGTGTCAC
>WBUR01000078.1 GCA_008933615.1 bacterium
TCTCCGCCATGGCGCCAAGAAGTGAGGCGACCAAAGGCCTCGCTATTGTTGTTATACGCGGGATGCCAATCATGGATGTAGCAATATGAAGTTTGCTTTGCTTAGAGATGACATAAGTTTAACTACAACATGATGGGTTGGGATAGCAATGCCAGCAGTCAGTGCAATCGGACCCTACCTAACGTCCGAATGCAGCACGAAGAAATCGACGATCTTATCGCCCATCGCACGAACAAGAAGGCAATAAAGCTTTACATATACTGACGCTACGCTACGCTACCTAACAAATCACCATTCCAACACCACGTAAGGAGTATAATTTGTATAGTATATAGTTTCAGGCCCGTTAGAACAGGACATGCTTAACCCGCCGATGAAGACAACAAGAATGAGGGGAATAACGACAGCAACCCCTTAAGTAGAGAGGTTTACGACACAGATGTAGAGAGAAGATGATCCATGAGAAGGATATTGTTGTATGACTAAGCTCTAGGCATATGCAATAGAAGGTACAGACAGAGTGGGCGAAGAGGGAGAATTGTGAGCATCGATAGGATGGAAAAGTCAGAAGAGAGAGAACAGAGAATAAAGGATATACACAAACATCACATTGAACATCACATCACATTGATATTGAACAGAGCTGTAGTATTTTCGATCAAATGTTGTTGAACTACGGGATAATCAGCAAGGTGGGAGTCTCAATGGACGCATTCATCGCCATCATTTGCTGGGGAATCACATATCTATATATTCATCGCTTGCCCCACCACCAATTCATGTTATATACACACAAACACACAGCACCAACGCTACGTTGCTTCACCCTCTGAGCATTAAGTGCTACTAATTCCGATTGCAGTTCAATGTCTTCATTCTGTAATAGTGTAATAACTTCACCTACAGTATGCTGGGGAATGTGGCCGCCATCATACGTGCTGGTTGTGTTTCAGCAGTTAATGGGAGTGTTGCTTTATATATAATAGGAATGATTCATCTGAATTAACACACATCAGAATTTCTTTAATTCCAGAAGCCCAAATCATCAAACCCAAAATTGGAAGGCAAAAATCGTTTTCATGGCCAAACGTTCAGCCATGACGCTCCCAGATGCCGCTTAAGTAGCTTTCTTTTTCCTTGGCTGTCGCTCTTGCGCCGACGCTCTCGCTCTCTTCCGTCTCGAGATTGGTTGAACAGAATCTGTAAACTTTTTGTACTTCCATTCTAGTATATTTCGTGATGGATAATGATGCAGGCGACGATCTTCGTCGATGCCATCGAAAATGCACTTCACCATTTTAACCTCACCTCCCATCTTCTCGTACACATTTCCATCACCATCTATCCCAAGAAGATTATTATCGAACTTAATGTGGCAGCTTGAGCAAAGTAGTAGCCCAACTCGGAGTTCATATTTGTTGGCCAATCCAAACTCGTTTGCTAGTTGTTTAAGGGGAATTTGTTCGCTGGCGCCAATGACATGCGCGGCTTGCAAAATTCGTTTCTCGTCACACCCACACACCAAACATCGGCCTCCATCTCTTTCCAATAAACATTCTCTCAGCGTATGTTGGAGTGCTCTGCTGCTTGCTCTTGAATTACCAGTCATTCCATCAGATTGGCTTGGCAATGCACTGCCATTGTTCACAGCTTGAAAAGTCTGTACACGTTTAGGGGAGCCTGTAGGACTATTAGTGTCGGATGACACAAACAAGCGGTCTGCTGCTTCCACAATGGGCAACTGCTTGAGTTCATTGACTACATCGAGCAGCTGCTCGTCAGATATTACTTGCCGCTTTGCCTCCCAAAGAGCACAGCTAGGAAGGTTGTACAGTCGACTAATAGGGGTGTCAAATTTTATACTCAGTTCAGCTAGGAAGTTTTGCAGAGATTGAGATGGCTGATACACCACGACATGTCGAATGCCGGTCGCCCAGTGAGTCACCGTCAATACAACTTTCGATGGAGGAACGGCTGGACAAAAACAAAAGGAATCGTTAGCAGTGCATAAGAAAATTAAAAGGAACAGGTAAAGCTCTTTACCTGTCTCAGCCGCAATTGCAACTGCCCGCAGATTATTTTCTTTTTTGCGGAGTTCCGCGAGCTGCTCGTTAAAAGCCAATAGGAGTCGCTCCTCCCGCTCAGTAAAGGGCGTCCCACGCGCTCTCTGCGCATTCTTGACGTCCTGAATATCCGCCTCCACGGCGCGAATTTTTCTTTCGATGTCCTCCAACGTCTCCGCCATGGCGCCAAGAAGTGACCAAAGGCCTCGCTATTGTTGTTGTACGCGGGATGCCAATAAGTCAGTTAATGGAAAAAGCAAAAGGAAGTAACTTAGAGATGACATAAGTTTAACTACAGCATGAAGAGTTGGGATAGCAATGCCAGCAGTCAGTGCAATCGGACCCTACCTAACGTACCTACCTACCATTGCAGGACTCCTCCAACACAGCGCAAGGGCCACTCTGCTGGCGCAACTGCAGGCTGCAATGTGTTTGTTTGACCGTTACAGACGTTTTCCGCTCGGTTAACTCCAGACTGCAGACCAGACTCCAGACTGCAGACCAGACTCCAGACTGCAGACCAGACTCCAGACTGCAGACCAGGGACACTTTTTTCAGTTTCTGCGCGCGCAGTCCGCAGAGACACCAGAGGCCCCACGGAGGCTCTCACTTCCGATTACCTGCGCACAAGTGGATCGAAGCATAATCATGGGCAATTTTATGGGAAACTATTTAGGGACAGGAGAAGCAACTCGTAAGTCATACGGTTCGTCTGCGCGTTTCCTCCCAGACTGCGCTAACATTATTCTCTGCCCAGACTACCTGGAGCTGGATAGATGGAACGACTGCATTTTAATTGTCACGGACGATCATTTCCGTGTGATCGTAAATGGACAGGAGGTTAACAACACCGCTGTCAAATCTTCCCCGTGGAGGTGGTCCGACGTTGGATTGTTGTCACAGATATGTATCTCTATCAGGTGCTGTCGGAGCAGCAGTGGTTGCTGTTGCGCCCAGAGAGCGAGTATCGTCGCGCATTGGAGGAAAGAGCTGAGGCATTCGATCCAATTACTTCTCCGTTCCTTCTGTACTCTACCATCACCACAACAATAAGCGACAGAATGATGGATCTTAGACGTGCATTGATAATATGACTCCTCACTGGTCTCGAAGTTATAGTGATAACTTGGCATTCGTGGCGCTCCCGCACTCCCCGCAAGTGCCGCGTATGGTGCAGCTGGTGATGGAGCTGCTCTTGACTGTGGAGTGCAGCCACGAGCAGAAGGGTGAACTATTTCCAACACTGCTGGAGAACAGCGAGGAGGAACTGAACGCTTTCCATAACAATCCGGGAAGTCTAGCCTCCGCGATTTCACGTCTGCTGTTGCAATCCAATCCTGCGGGTGGAGTACTTGATCCCGCCTGGGGAGTCTATGTGAATGCATTGTCAAGTGTGAGAGCCTTCAGCCCTGACGCTGTTTCTGCAGTATATTAATTGGGCTAGCAAGGCCTTTATTAATAGCAGGACGCCTAACCCCGTTCAGCAATCTGCGACAACGGTCACCTATAACTACGCCCCATACACCTGCCTGGTGCAGAGCTCAGGGGTAGGAAAGACCAAGCTGGTCTTGCATTGCAGGCACAGCACCCTGCTGATCTACATTTGTCTACGATCCTCCTCTTCCAGCGGCATGCCTGGTCGGTCTGTTATTGCCAACTTTGTGGACACGCTCAAGTCGAGTGAGGACTTCCTCAACTTCTTCTACGGCGTCTTTCTAGCGCTGACAAAGTGGAAGCATGATAATCCCGATGGGACATTCGAGGATGCGCACCATTATATGCAGCAGCAGCAAGAACAGTTCGCAGAAGCGGTTTGTCGTATTGCATTAGACCGAGGAACTACGCGCAACATTGGGATAAACGAAGCGATTCTAAACTTGATGTCGTCGTTTCACCAATGGAATGAATAGGGACGACTGCCTTGTGTGATCGCGTTGGATGAGGCCAGAGCGCTCTTGAAGAACGCAGTAAATCGCCCTTTGCAGAGTGGAGACGAGCCATAGGA
>WBUR01000079.1 GCA_008933615.1 bacterium
TATGTAAATCGATGCCTGAGTAAAACATGATACACCTCCTGGTTTTAGGTTTGATTAGATGCTTATCCGAAAATAATTCGGATTGACCGGAATCGGGAGGTACTTTTTTATAATATCATGCGGCTTACACGTGCCGCTTCGCGACGCCTTTTGATTTGACGATAGAGAGATTGTGGGCGTCGCTCGCCAGTAGCTCGCTCACGTTTTGAGTATGTTCTTAATTAACTATAATTTTTCTCGCGTGCGAGCTACTGCGTGTAGCCGCCGAGCGTTATCTGCGATGCGCCAAATACAATAAGTGATCACATGAGACATAGAGATTAAACATTTATGTTCCGAGAAATCAAAAAAGTTGCTCAGAAAAAAGGTGAAGGAATCCGAAGATGGTTTGAGGATGATTATTTTGATTTAATTATCTGGTATAACACCGACAAAACCATTCGGGGATTCCAGCTTTGTTATGACCGGTATGGCGATGAACATGCTCTCACTTGGTATTCAGATCTTGGCTATTATCACGACAAAGTTCACGGCGGAGATGGTCGAGCAAACCTAACTCCTGTGCTTGTGGCAAATGGCCCATTTCCTGGTGATTCAGTATTGTCCGAATTCACGAATAGCGCCTATTCGTTGGACAAAGACATTGCACAGCTGGTTATTGACAAATTGGGAGAATACATTAGTAACGATAATACTAAGGCGCACCGCAGATAACAAGCGGCTTACACGTCCGCTTCCGCGCCAGCGCGGAAGCGTGAGTACTTAGATAGTTAGATTACAGCTGGCGCGTTCGCACATGGCGCTCATTGATAGATTTAGTTCTTGGTGGTAAAGAAGTAAATTACCATGTAAAAAGTATCTGCCGCTCACTTTGTTTTTTGAAAAACCTTGGATCGGAGAGCATCTGATCGTTAACGTCAACATTAGAATTTTCCAAATAAATACAAAATGAATCTTCTGCAGCATAAATCAGGGCGCAGTTTTATCGCATTCGCATATTACTTTGCTGAGGGCGCTCCTATTGGTTTTATTTGGTGGGCGATGCCAACGCTTATGCGCCAGCATGGAGTGGAAATAAACACTATAACGGCTTTTACTGCTATGCTCACCCTTCCATGGGTATTTAAATTTTTGTGGGCCCCTTTGGTTGATGTTCTTCGCTCGCCACGTTTTGGATTTACACATTTTATAACCTGGTCGCAATTACTCATGTGCCTCACGCTGCTGCCTCTTTTGTTTATTCCACTTGAGGAAAATGTCATGTGGTGGGGAGTTTTTCTTTTTTTGCATTCGTTGAGCGCCGCTACGCAAGACGTGTCCGTTGATGCGATGGTAATCAATGCGGTTGCAAAGCAGGAAAAAGGCATGCTTAACGGGTATATGCAGGCAGGCCTGCTTACCGGCAGAAGTATTTTTGGAGGAGCCGCGCTTATTTTTATTCCAACAGTTGGCTTGACTACAACTGTAGCGTTTATGATTGCTTCCATTTTAAGTATTATGCTGCTGCGCTTTTTTATAAATGAACCTGTAACGGTTGTCGTAGTAACAACACAGTTAGCGGATTTTAAGAAAAATCTGATTGAAATTTTTCGGCAAAAGCAAACGTGGTATACCATTGCTTTTGCACTGACCGCTGCGGCTGCTTTTGAGGCTGCCGGAGGAATGAGCGGCGCTTTTTTAACCGATCAGCATATGGATATGAAATCCATCGGATTTTTTTTTGGAGTACCGGTGGTTGTTGCCATGACGCTGGGAGGACTGGCAGGTGGATTTTTATCAGATAAGATGAGCAGGAAAACATCAGTTACTATTTTTCTTTTCGGCTTTGTACTGCCGATAACAGCTATTTCAGTTAATGGATCCATTAACCCTCAGGCTTCAGATTTTATGTGGATGACACTTTTTGCGGGAATGTATTTTTTTACGGGTATGTTCACCGCGTCATCCTATGCTTTGTTTATGGATGTAACTAATCCAAAACTCGGCGCAACCGAATTTAGCACGTTCATGGCGGCTACAAATGGCTGCGAAGCATGGGTAGTTTGGTCGGCAGGAATTTTAGCAGCGTCACATGGATACAGCGTTGTGTTTTTGATTATGTGCGTTGTTTCATTGTTCAGTTTGTTTTTTCTATGGAAAATAGATTAACTAGTATTTTCATAATGCTAAAAAACTAATTTAAGTTACTTTTCAATAACTGATCCATAGTATTGCACGTATGTTGTTCGGTCACCGCAAATAGACAAAGGAAGTAAAAATGCCCGGAGAAAAATTCGGAAAGAGGCATCGCATAGCTGGAATGGCCGCATCTTGGGCCACATCGGCTCTGCTCGTGGTGTACGGTATTACTTTAATTCTCGGATTGATTTCATTAAAGTCGCCAAACGACCCGATAGCCGATCCGTATTTCACTTTGATGGAGCTGTTGATTGTCTTGATAATGCCGATAATGGTACTTGTCATGGCGGCTCTCCACTATTATTCTTCCCCAGAATCCTCGTTGTATAGTTTGATGGCTCTGATCATGATGGCCATAGCAGCCGTAATTACCTCCAGCGTTCATTTTGTCATACTGACCGTCAGCCGCCATGCTGAAATGGCCGCAATGCCTTGGACTTCCTTTTTGTTGTCATTCAAATGGCCTTCAATTGCATATACTTTGGATATACTTGCGTGGGACTGGTTTTTTGCGCTATCTATGTTGTTTGCCGCTCCAATCTTCAAATCCGGCCGATTGGAAATTGCGGTTCGTTCGCTAATGATCGTAAGTGGCCTTCTTAGCCTTGCCGGATTGATTGGCGTTCCGCTTGCGGATATGCAAATTCGGATGATCGGAGTGATTGGATATGCCGTAGTTACTCCTTTTCTTTTTCTGTTTCTCGGTATTGTATTCAAATGTTCAATGGATCGAACTCTTTGAATGGAACTTTCTAGCGGCGGAAGAATTTAGCTCCCCGCTTACAATAACATTATGAACCATGACCTTTACACTTGTCAACAATGCCCGCGCTCATTAATTTTGTTATTGTATTGTACTGCCAACCATCATGGACGAAACGCGTTTTTTCTAGATCCCTTCTGTATTATTTTTTGATTTTGTTCTCTGCTTCTCTTACATTAGCCGCATTCTGCATAAAACATTCTATGTGGAAGTGAAAATCGATTAACGTAAAAAGGAGTATATTGTGAGTACAATGAAAAACAAGCGCGAATTCCGTATGATCCAATTTACACAGTGGCTGGCGTTGGCCGTTGTGCTTACTGCCGCAACGTCTTGCGGCAGTAATTTAACCGATTCCCGCGACGGCAAGGTTTATAAGACTATCCGGATCGGTGACCAGGTTTGGATGGCGGAAAATTTAAATTTCGATGCCGGCGAAGGAAGTTACTGTTATAACGGCGACAGCTTAAATTGTGAAAAGCACGGACGATTGTATACTTGGGATGCCGCCGTCAAGGCAGCGCCCGCAGGTTGGCATGTGCCGAGTAAAGAAGAGTGGGAAATATTGATCAGTTCATTTGGCGGTATCGATTCGATCGCGTACTCACAAATGATACAAGGAGGTGGATCCGGATTCAATGCTTTACCCGGAATCGGTTCGCGCGATCAAAGCGGAAATTATCTCGATGTCGGCAAGGGCGCATACTTCTGGTCATCGACGGAAGACGGTGACAAAGATGCTTGGTTCTGCGTCGTGAGCAAGATCCGGCAGAAGGTTCACGTGGTCAGCCGTAACAAGAAAGATGCGTTCCCTGTTCGATGCCTCAAGGATTAGCTGTGCGCTTTTACGCAATTAATTTAATTTCGTACATATCCGGTTTGACTCAGAAAAGGAAAAGATAGGTTCAGTCTGAGACATTATGTTAATGAGTCGGTGTTTTGATAAGTTTCTTCTAAATTTAAAATGGAGAACTTATCATGGAAACACAAACCTCAAATTTAAGTTTTAAAGGACAACACTTTTACGTAGG
>WBUR01000080.1 GCA_008933615.1 bacterium
CGTGTAGCCGCCGAGCGTTATCTGACATGGCCAGAATATACGAGGCTTGGCCTTATTGCTGCTTGAGAGTTATGTTCTTTGATTATACTTACGTTTTATTTCGTGTTGTACGATGAATCACGACCGGCCAGGAATACTTTGAGACATTGAGTCAGAGGTATTTTGAAGATTCAGTGTTTCGAGAACATGGCCACGTCAGATAACATGCGGCTTACACGTTCACTCATGACGCGCTTTTTGATGTTCCCCACAGGCTACACTATTGTGTGCGCGTCATTCGTCAGTAGCACGCGCACAGTACTTTTTGGCTTCGCTCTGACAGCCGTAGAGATTTGATTGTAAACCTGTTTCTCGACGCGAGGCGATGGTTCGATTTGAGATGTTTCGTGATTTGAGTTCAGTTTCGTTCTTTGAATTTGTAGATTTGACTAGTTCTTTGCCTCGCGCCGAGATGATGATCTATTTGAGTTCGTTTCGGCTGTCAGAGCTAAGAAGTTTCTTTGACACTTTTAGTTATTAATTAACACATTTATCTGTGTGCGCGTGCTACCGCGTGTAGCCGCGCCGCGTTATGTGCAAGCGCGCAAAACACACAATAAGCAACAGCATATGAAATACATAGAACTTTGTATTATTTCAGTGTTTTTAGGAATTTATGTTTCATGCGCAACAGTTTCGCCCGAAATCAGAACAAACTTCTGGGAACGCACCAGATATTTTCCATCAAGTAATCAAGAGCTGGTCGGTCTCTATACAACTGGTTATGGCTTGTCGGGTGAAACACTTGGCCTCTTCGAAAATGGAACTTTTGAATACGATTATTGGTGTGATGTTTGTCACGATGACAATGTCCTGGGCTTGACTGGATTGTACAGCGTCGATCATGATACTATTAGAATTAAATTTCTAGATTACAAATTCTCAATGAACGCAATCGCCGAAACACGACAAAGATATCGAAAAGACTTCGCACGAGTTGATTCGTTATATAAGACCAGACTTATTCCGTTTTTGCTCATTAAGAAAATTGGCATGGATGTCCTCTTATTACATCATAACGATTTTATGTACTTTTCTGATTTTCTTCTCGAGCACGGTACAGATAACGGCTATCTCAAGCGAAGAAAACCGGATTTACGAAGATAGATGGCGCGCCTGCACATAACATGCGGCTTACACGTTCGCTTCCGCGCCAGCGGAAGCGTGAGTACTTAGATAGTTAGTTTACACGAACGCTGGCGCGTTCGCACATGGCGCTCTATGTTGATTATGTTCTGGTGGTAAAATTAGTTGATCTACCACCTATTCGGTGGCCACTTGGCGCCATGTCGTGTAGCCGCCGAGCGTTATCCGCAATACCGCAGCTTTGGACTGCACATGAGTCGTAACAAATCAAAACATAGCCAAACTGATATTGGCATTATTGTTTCCAACCTTCGCAGCGAGATTGGAGAAATAATCACTTCTTGGCTATTGTATCGTGATTTTCTTGAATCATCAAATCAAATGAAGACAGATAACATAATAAAGGATATTTCTAATCCAGACTTGAACAAGGTCAGGCTTATTATTGACAAATTTGAAAATGACATTGTGTCTAGATTATCCGAACTTGCTGGAAAGACATTTGGAAGGACAAATTTTTTCTTTGCCACGCATAAATTGTCTGTATTGCACAAAGAAGCAAAAGACTTTGATATTTTCATTGAAGGAAACAAATTTCGGGATAAACGAAACAAAAGTATAAGCCACAAAGAAATACCAGTACGATGGCAAGATTTCAGAGCCGAAACACCAATTGGTTACACACAATTACTTAGAGCAATTGCAAAAGCACTTCAACTTATGAAAAAAATAGATGATCATTATTTAGGACCTCAAGCAAAATATCACTGGATTGAAATGCGAAAGCGACGACGAGATTTTAGCCTGCCGGGTAAGGTAAGCTATGGAGCAATGCCATATTTCCGTTTAACAAATGAAAATAGGCTTAAAATTCTTATGGAGGAAGAACGTTCTGGAAAGGTCGTCTGGGAGGATATTCATACTAAACTCAATGGTGTTCCTTCAACAATTAAAGCATGTAAAGCGTGGGGAATTGTAATAATTAATAATCGTTTTCTGGTTTTAGAACACTACCCTTTAATTGAAATTAAAGAGATCAACGTAAACTAAGGGCTGCGGTAATGCGGATAACATGCGGCTTACACGTGTCGCTTCGCGAGCGCTTTTTGATGTCCCCACAGGCTACATTATTGTGGCGCTCGCTCGCCAGTAGCTCGCTCACGGTTTGAGTATGTTCTTAATTAACTTTAATTTCCCTCGCGTGCGAGCTACTGCGTGTAGCCGCTCAGCGTTATGCGACATATGGTTACAGCCTATGAGATCAAAAACATTTAAATGGCAAATCACAGCATTTGCGATCTACGTCGCAGGAGTATTCGCTTTGATGTTCCTCTGTGGCGCTTTAGTTTACCTGATTACGGGATCGATTCCGTTCATGAAAGAGTACGGAGTTCCTGCTGGATTCTATGCCGCCAATTTCGCATTCGGTCTTTACCTTTTATGGCCTAGAATAATCTTTCCTATGTTAATAACAACAATGTATAGCTGGCTCCTTCCTAAGTTACCTGTCGTCTTAGAAAAGACAGTCTATACACTTCTTATTATTCCTATCTCGATTAAGTACGTGATATTAACAATTTTATATTTGCAAATCTCTTTTGTATTTTGGCAGGTTATTCAAGTAATTCATGAACAACTATCACGTCGAAAGGCTCCCACTAATTAATTGGCGGACGTCGACACCATACGTCGCATAACATGCGGCTTACACGTTCGCTTCCGCGCCAGCGGAAGCGTGAGTACTTAGATAGTTAGTTTACACGAACGCTGGCGCGTTCGCACATGGCGCTCTTTGAGAGATTTAGTTTTGGTGGTAAAGTTAGTTATTCTACCACCTGTTCGGTGGCCACTTTGCGCCATGTCGTGTAGCCGCCGAGCGTTATCCGATATCTGACCGCCAAAATAAGAATATGATGATGATTCTAATTTTGATACTTCAATTGCAGACTGGATTCGATTTTTTCTTATCACAATTTTCTGAGGTCGGTTTGCCCTATAAATTCGGCAGCCCGACTACCATGACTTATTATGAAAACAAGTCTCCTATGATTGAAAACGCGATGAAGGAACAGTTTTTAAAGTTGTCAGGAAATTCATCAACTCAAAACTACAAATACTTTGCTCGATTACCTTTGAACGATTCGATAGCGGTTGTAATTTATGAAGTTTCACATGGAACCGGGCAAGATTACAATTTGGCCGTCTATGATATTCGAAAACAGAAGTTAATTGACTGCATGACACTTTTTTATGAATCTGATGGAGGATTTTGGGCTGCCGGTGTTATCGATACACATTTAATAATTACTCAGGAGTGCTATTCGTTTAAACAATGGGCTGGAAGCACGAACAAAAATGAAGTTGTTAAACTAACCACTAACAAATTACAGATCACATTAAATGGTATAAACGCCCTCGAAGGGAAAAAAATTGAACCGATTCATTGATATTGAGGCGGTCAGACATCGGATAACATGCGGCTTACACGTGCCGCTTCGCGACGCCTTTTGATTTGACGATAGAGAGATTGTGGGCGTCGCTCGCCAGTAGCTCGCTCACGTATTGAGTATGTTCTTAATTAATTATAATTTTCCTCGCGTGCGAGCTACTGCGTGTAGCCGCGCCGCGTTATACGCGATGCGACTCTGTGTACTCAAGACATGGGTAACACTTTGTACTCAGGACATAGGTAACACTTTTTAGATTTAAATGGTAGTTAATTCCATTGCTTTAAACTCAAAAGTTGATAGATCAATGAAGCCGAGTTTAAG
>WBUR01000081.1 GCA_008933615.1 bacterium
TAACTCGGGTCTCCTTCCATGGCATAGTTAGTACCTCCATTTTGGTGAGAATACTAACCGAAGTTAATGAAGAAGTGTTACCTATGTCCTGAGTACAAACTGTAACCTATGTCCTGAAACCGTACCGCAAAATTCTCAAAACGAAAGGAGTTTGTTATGCGAAGGTTTTTGCTAATTGCTATTACTATTTCACTTCTTATTTCATGTAAAGGCCCAGCTGGAGATGACGGTGATCCAGGTCAAGATGGAACGGTAAGTAAACAAGAAAGGTTTGTGTTGGTCAATGGTGGCTTAAATACAACTGATTCTGTAATAATTGGCGATCTAATTAAATTTGATATTCGTAATTACACTGGTGTTGATTCAGTGATATTCGTGGCCTTTGGGTTATCAGGAAACGTTGCCAGTAGTTGCATAATTGAATTATACAATTTGACGGATTCGAGCACTGTTCAAAACAGTACGTTATCAACTACAAGCAATTCTTACGTCTTACTTCAAAGTGGAAACCTGTTTGGACACTTGCCGGAAAAGGAAATTACGTTAGGAATTAAGTTGAAACCTTCCATCCCTGGTCAGTTTGCTGGGGTTGGAAAGAATTTTCTCTTCCTTTATCGATGACAAAAGCTGTACGCTGAGCATCGCATAACATGCGGCTTACACGTGCCGCTTCGCGACGCCTTTTGATTTGACGATAGAGAGATTGTGGGCGTCGCTCGCCAGTAGCTCGCTCACGATTTGAGTATGTTCTTAATTAACTATAATTTCCTCGCGTGCGAGCTACTGCGTGTAGCCGCCGAGCGTTATATGCGATGCGCCAAACACCTTACGTGAGAGCGTGACAAAGTATATTTGAGGGTAATATGTTTCGGGAAATCAAGAAAGTAGCACAGAAAAAGGATGAAGGAATTCGAAGATGGTTCGAAGATTCTTATTTTGACTTGATCATATGGTACAACAAAGACAAAACTATTCGCGGATTTCAATTGTGCTACAATAGATATGGAGATGAGCACGCTCTCACTTGGTATTCAGATCACGGTTATTACCATGACAAAGTTCATGGTGGAGATTCATCACGCGGAGATATGACACCTATTCTCGTTGCAAATGGCCCGTTTCCCGGAGATTCTATCTTGACAGCTTTCACGAAAAGTGCCTCGTCTTTGGATTCCGATATAGCGCAGTTGGTCACCGAAAAGCTTGATGAGTACATCAAAAAAGTGAATAATGTGGCGCACCGCATATAACATGCGGCTTACACGTTCGCTTCCGCGCCAGCGGAAGCGTGAGTACTTAGATACTTAGTTTACGCGAACGCTGGCGCGTTCGCACATGGCGCTCTTTGAGATATTAGTTTTGGTGGTAAAGTTAGTTTATCTACCACCTATTCGGTGGCCACTTCGCGCCATGTCGTGTAGCCGCCGAGCGTTATCTGCTATGACGCTCTGAGAGTAAGAGGACATTTAACATTATGAAATCTATTACTTACCCAATTTGTCGCTTCGTTCTCTTTGCCGTTTATAGTTGCACTTTTTTGACTGCTCAGACTGACAGTTCAACGGCAGTGATCCAGTTCTTGAAAAAAAACGTTCCGGAGTTATCGCAGTTTGAAAAGACTCTTGCAGATCACACCATATCAACTGGCGACACAGTCAAAGTAGTTTTCCGGCTTGAGCCCGATGAAAAAAGTATAAAACTGAACGATGCTGAAAGAAAGAATTACCTTGAGGTATATGTTGGTGAAAGTCACAAGACACATAACGTAAGATGGGAAACATTCCGGGTATCGAAGACTTTTACTCACATTTTCGTGTATGACGTTTCGAGAGATACGTTCTTGCCTTTGAGTTCATGGCAAAAAGCAAGAAAGGATAAGTAATTGAGCGTCACAGCAGATAACATGCGGCTTACACGTTCGCTTCCGCGCCAGCGGAAGCGTGAGTACTTAGATTGTTAGTTTACGCGAACGCTGGCGCGTTCGCACATGGCGCTCTTTGAGAGATTAGTTTTGGTGGTAAAGTTAGTTGGTTACCACCTATTCGGCGACACGTTTCGCGCCATGTCGTGTAGCCGCCGAGCGTTATGCGAGATTTTGCCAGCATTAAGGAGACCCATCATATGACATGGTCAAAAGAAGATCTGAAAATACCGAGGACACCCGACCGTCCAGGCTTTTTGATGTTCCTAGCCGTTATAAATATTATCGGCGGAGTATTCTTTATTGGATTTGATATATTCTGGGGATGGTCAATTGGAAAAATGGCATCAGATGTAATCGGTGTACATCCTATCGAAATAGTTTTAAATATCCTGTTTCTTGGAGTATTATCAATCTCTTCAGGCATAGGTATTTTGAAGGCAACCGAGTGGGGATGGCACCATGCTCTATATTATTATGTGTACGCCATTATGCGTTATATCACGGCCATTTCTTATTTGGATGACTGGCCATCCGAAGCCTTTGCAAAGCATAGCATCGAATATCAATACGTTAAATTTTCGGTAAGAATAATAATATCCATCTTGCTTATTTGGTATTTGTTCAGTCCACGTGTTTTACAATATTTTCGACTTGAGGGTATGGTCAAAAAACCGGTTTTGAAAAAAATAGGAATATTTGTTGGATGTGTTTTTGCAATCGAAATAATAACTCAACTATTTACCCAATGAATTGTTCGGCTGGCAAAAACCTCGCATAACATGCGGCTTACACGTGCCGCTTCGCGACGCCTTTTGATTTGACGATAGAGAGATTGTGGGCGTCGCTCGCCAGTAGCTCGCTCACTTTTCGATTATGTTCTTAATTAACTTTTATTCTACCGTTCGCGAGCTACTGCGTGTAGCCGCCGAGCGTTATCTGCGATGCGGCCAATCGATAATAACTGGAAAACATTATGAAAAAAATAGTAATTTATCTTTTGTGCCTTTTGTCTGGCTGTAAAATAGTTGATCCGGCTGGAAACGACAAACACCTAATTGGCACTAGTTGGCGATCAGATTTAACTAACCCTCCCGATTATATTCAATTCGATAGCCTTGAGGGTGAAAATGGATTTTATTATGCATTTAATGACAGTTGCTACAATGTGATGTATGTAGACGTTCAGTACGGCCGTTTGATAATTGGCGATGAAAGCCATTCATATGTTGTTACCGATTCGTTGTTGAGAGTAGAATTTCCTGTTTATAGCGCTGAATTTCCTAATACAGTTGTAGGTCATATCGAAGAAAGGTTCGTCCGAACGGAATTGGACTCGACCTCATTGTCCTATTGCAATTAGGGCCGCACCTCAGATAACATGCGGCTTACACGTTCGCATCCGCGCCAGCGGAAGCATTTGTAGGTAGAGATTTGAGTTTACACGCGAACGCTGGCGCGTTCGCACATGGCGCTCTTTGATGATTTAGTTTGGTGGTAAAGTTAGTTTCTCTACCACCTCTCCGGTGGCCACTTCGCGCCATGTCGTGTAGCCGCCGAGCGTTATACGATAGTCGTCGCTGGAGCCTTCGATGAAAATGATACTTATTGTCATACTCACATTTATGTTTTGTTTTGATCTTCAAGCCCAAGATGAAAATACAATAGATTGCTTT
>WBUR01000082.1 GCA_008933615.1 bacterium
CTCCTGCCGGCGGAATGTAGGTTACATAGGAGTCCACCGCAAAGGTCAAAGGTGGTTCGTCTTTACCACTTTGCTTAAACGAATCCTCTGTGAGTTGGTGCTCTTGTGCCAACTCTATGAGCGTTCGTTGTGCTTTTAGCATGTTGCCAAAGTAGTCAGACAAGGTTATCTCCCAATTCCCTACCCTCTCCTCCTCCGGTAAGAAGGGAAGGGATCGCTTTACCGAATAGCAATTCTGATGGAGTTACTCCTATAGTCTCATGAATTTGCGCGTTCATGATACGTTGGACTAATTGTAAGTAATCCATCGACCATAACGCTACCATTCGTCTATCCAATAGGATAGCCCGTAAGTGTTTCATCACTTCTTTGTTAGCTCACTCCACAATGGAATTATCCTGTTTCGAATATGCCAACGCCTGCTGATGTTCACTGCCTACTAACTCCGTTAGTTGCTTAAATTCAGAAACCAGATTTGTTTAAAAACAAATCGGCATTAACTTAGGAAGCGAAGTCTACTGACCGACCTGGAGACTGACAGACATTTAAACGCATAATTTGTGGTGTCTGTATGGGTTCTTTGTAAACTTAAGATATCTAAGCCTAAGATAGATGCTGAATGCTGTTCAGCAAAGCATTCTTACCCTCTGCCATCATGGCCTCCGCTTGTTCTTTGCTAGAAGCCCTCGTCACCCCACTTAGATCAATGAAACAGAACTCCAATCTCCACTTTGCAGATGTTAGTGTCTTCGTCGGAAAAATCGCTACATGTCGCCACTCAATATCGTCGTGAACCAATTTAACTTTGGCACACCTTGCGATGCAGCTTTCCAACACATCCCTAGGATTGCATTTCGAAACAAGGTCATGCACACTGACAAAGTCTTTCACTGGAGCATTCTCATCAGGTGGCTTCCACCATTTCGAATCAATATTCGGATTCTGGTTGAAGTGAAAAGCAAACGGCATTACAACCGCATGGCGACCACAAAGTGTCGTCCAGTACACACTTGTTATTCCAAGTGCGTGCCAGCGATCGACCTCAGCCTTAACGCGCTGCAACTCATCGCCTTTTCTGCCTTCAGCAATACGCCTTTGAAACTTTACCACTGCCAATCTGCCCTTACTTGCTCCTAACATTCTCGACTTTTCAACGTGACACGCCAGCCAAACTCGTCCATCTGCCCCACCGTGGAAGTCTCGGAGCAGGTAAAACGTGTCGGAGTTTTTCCTGGGAGGCTTGAATGATAGCTGCGTGATATTAGGTATTCCTGACTGCCAAACCCATTGATCGCGACTCATAAAAATGTAGGAGCGCTTTGAATGCAGCAGAGGGACCGCTGGTGCAATGCTTCCGGCATTTCTGACAAGCTTTTTCAGCCAGGAGTAAAGAGCAGTTGCGAGACGCCTTGAATCAGTGCGATGATACGTGGCAGACATGTGAAGAATTCTTTCGGTAGATGGAGAGGAAAAGACAACGTCATTGTCCAGCTCATATGCATCATCTGTGGCAACGGCAGATAAATCAGAATCCTCCAACCAACCAAAAGTCCATTCATCCCAATTCGTAAATAGGCCTATAACATTCCGAATCCCATGGAAAGAACGAATGCGGAGCAAATAATCATAAAGTTGGCCGTAGTTGATGTACTGTTGCTGCTTGTTGACTCTACCAGGTTTTTTCACCTCCACGGCACCCACTGGGTATCCGTTGAATGAAAGAATCCAAAAGTCGGCCTTTAGTTCTGATATTGTCATTTCAGCCAGTACAGACAGTTTCTCTTCAACTCGCGCAGCATACATCATATCTTTGAGAACTGTCTTGACGAAGCCTTGAACGTCACTTTCCGTGGATGCTTGAAGCTCCCTAGAACTGAAAATTTCAGTTGTCCTCGTACCGCAATGCTCTAAATCCTTATCCGTGATGGCAAAAATTCCAAAGCTCTTATCAACTATAGAGGTCAGCGGCTGGTGCTTATTATTCGTTGATGGACCCGACTTATTTCCGAGCATGGTCAACTTCGGAATTTCGATGCCAGCGCGAAAGTACTGCGACACCGATTGAACATCTATTCCTTGAAGCTTCTGCTCGGCAGCTTGACGCTGCTGCTCGGCAGCATGAAACTTCTGCTCGGCAGTTTGAATCGCCCTCTTCACAGCTTCCCGTTCGTCTAGGCTTAATTTTTCCAGAGCATCGTCGAGATTCGACATTTTGGTAGTCAAGAGTCAAGCTTTGGCGGCACAGGCAAGAGTCAACAGGCAAAGGCATCCCGCGCAAAGTAACGGTAAGTCGACTCACCCAATGCAATCACAGGAGAGTCTGGAAACTTGAAGAAGACCTACCAAGGAAAATCACATGAAGAGCAGTGTAGTTAGGTACTTCTGGGATGCTGATTCACCGCGTGCCCACAGTTATTACAGCTGCCATATGAAATAAATTTGTGTGCGCAAACGCCACCCTGACTCCTAGATTCCTAACTTCCGCACCACCAGGACTGCCACCACCCCTTGTAATGCTACAGTATAATAGTGTTGTGAAGAAAGAACTTTTTGTAGTTACTATAAGTAATTACTACTTGCCATTTGGGTACTGTGAATTCACTAAACGTGAAAATGGTCAAGAGTGCTCTTATCAGAAGGTAAGAGATTAATTATAGGTTACAAGGTGCCGGTGGTGGCGGTTTCACTATCACTATTCTAGGAAGTTAGGTCTTAAGGGTACAGGGTGAGCGTCCGCGTACACTGCCCTTCCTTTCTTTTCGAAATTTGTCCCAAATTTCCTTGTAGTTCAAGTGTACATTGTAACAGTTGATCGGTTATGTGAGATTCTTACTCACTAAACTCTCCCGCAGAAAAGCCTTGCGTTGAAGTAAAACAATTGCCGAAGAGAATCTTCATAGATACCGATCGTGAAACTCTTTTAGTTCTTAATCTCATTCGTTGATGAGGTTAAGTCATCTCGTTCGTTGACGAGGTTAAGTGACTAACATTTGGCTAATACCTCGTTAGACTTGTAAGTAAGTACTGGTGGTAGTTGTACTCCAATGAGTTCATTCCTCATTTAGAGCTGGAGTTCACTATCGTTCGCAGTTTGTGATTGTTGCAATAATCAACAAACGCTTGAGTTGTACGTACTCCTTCGTAAGGTTCCCATGTGTCGTATTTCTCTTCGGCATACCCTAACCATTTGACCTTAAAAGGTCATTTCCGTACGTCGTTTGGCCGAGCGATGGGCTACAATCCTCTCGACTTCAAACATTCCAGCATTTTGTGCTGCTACTTTCCTTGGGTCATGAACCTCTGGAACGTGCTTGAATGCTTTCAAGTTCGTCACATGGGTTGTAATTACTTTATGATTAACCAAGTCAGTAATAGTGTAGTCATCTCCATTAATACGAGTAACCTTATAAGGTCCAGCTCGTTCAAATTGTAACTTTTGTCTTACTCCTGCCGGCGGAATGTAGGTTACATAGGAGTCCACCGCAAAGGTCAAAGGTGGTTCGTCTTTACCACTTTGCTTAAACGAATCCTCTGTGAGTTGGTGCTCTTGTGCCAACTCTATGAGCGTTCG
>WBUR01000083.1 GCA_008933615.1 bacterium
CCTTTCTTTAAGACAAGTCGGAGAGGAATATATCGCGCCCACTACACAGATTGAACAAGAGCTCTGCACCATCTGGTCTGAAGTTCTGCGTATTGAGAAGATCGGAATCCATGATAACTTCTTTAAAATCGGGGGCGATTCTATCATCAGCATACAGATCGTCGCAAAAGCCCGGCAAAAAGATATCCATCTAGCAGTTAAAGATATATTTAATCACCCAACCATTGCAGACCTAACTCTCGTCGCTCAAGCTCAAGAAGATACACTTACCCTTAAACCTGAACAAGGTACTGTCACAGGAGATATCCCTCTTACACCCATCCAGCATTACTTCTTTGAACAACAGCTTAAAAATCCTCATCACTATAATCAAGCCATGCTTCTGCAGGTCAATGGCCCCCTTAACCCTGCTTTATTACGTCAAGCCTTTGAACAACTCATTCGGCATCATGATGCCCTCAGATGCCGTTATCATTATGAAGAAACCTGGAAGCAAGAGAACCTAAATCATGAAGACATAGGGCTTGTCTGGAGTATCATTGATCTCTCACATATTCCTAATCAAGATCTACCAATTCAAATTGAACAGCAGGCAACGCTTCTTCAACAAAGTTTAATAATTGAAACAGGCCCCCTCCTTAAAGTAGCATTGTTCGATTGCGGTCTCAAAAGGCCAGCTCGTTTGTTGATTGCTATTCATCACTTAGTCGTTGATGGGGTATCCTGGCGGATCTTACTCGAAGATTTAAATTATGTTTATCAAAACCAAACACCAACTCTCCCCTCAAAAACCCATTCCTATCAACAGTGGGGCCAAGCTCTAGTCGCTTATGCACAATCCGAAGAACTGAAACAACAAATCCCTTATTGGCAAACAATTGAACAATCTCTTCAACCCTTGCCGATTGATTTTAACAAAGGACCCCATACAGGGACTCATACAGACACTATTGCGCTTGCTCTGACCCCTGAAGAAACGACAGCTCTCTTACAAAGAGTCCCCAAAGCTTATCGTACACAAATCAATGATATCCTTTTAGCGGCTCTTGTCTTAGCTGTTGGAGATTGGACACAAAACTATAGTCTTTCGCTTTCTTTAGAAGGACATGGTCGAGAGAATATCATCAAAGATATCGATTTATCACGTACCGTCGGATGGTTTACCTCCATCTTCCCCGTCTACCTTAGCGTGGAAGATCCCTCTGATCTTGGAGAGATCATTAAAACCGTCAAGGAAACCCTGCGACAAATCCCTGATAAGGGCATTGGATACGGGATTTTAAAATATCTAACACAGGAAAAACCTTTATCTGCTGCTCCCGTTGAGTCTGATCCCATCGTCTACCCACCACATGCTCATCCAAGCCTAAGCTTTAACTACTTAGGGCAATGGGATAACACTCTTGCCCAAGAAGAACTCTTTGGCTTTGCGCGGGAATCAGCCGGCTGTTCCATAGCTCTGGAAAATACTTCCACTTATCTCTTAAATATTAACTGTGAAGTCAGACAAGGTATCCTCCAGCTCTTCTGGAGTTACAGTACCCATCATTATCAATCACAAACCATACAATCCCTTGCTCAAGCCTTTGCTTACAGACTTAAACAGATCATCCACCATTGCTCTCAAGAAGAAAATTTTGGATATACACCATCAGATTTTAACCTCTTATCTCTTTCTCAATTCGCTCTGGATAAAAACTTTGGGTGCATTCCTCTTATTGAGTCGATCTATCCTCTTTCACCGATGCAATCTGGGTTATTATTCCAAGCCCTATACGCTCCAACCTCAGATGCTTACTTTGTGCAAACTATTTTTGAGCTCGAGGGTGAGCTTGATATACAAGCACTGAGATCAACCTGGCAGCTAGTATGTGACCACCACCCAATCTTAAGGACAGGGTTTATATGGGAAAAGCTCGAAACCCCCCTACAGTATGTTTTAGAAACAACGCAACTTCCCTTTACAGAGCTTGACTGGACTGGGCTTACGGAAGATGAGCAACAAGAGATCTTCGAAGAATTTATCCAAGAAGATCGGCAAAGGGGATTTGATCTAAGAAAAGCACCGCTCTTTAGAATTACGCTAATTCGATGTTCTCAAGATAAATGTTACATGCTCTGGAGCCAGCATCATATTTTAACAGATGGCTGGTGTTTACCTATCCTCTTAGGAGATGTATTCAAAACTTATGCCGCGATAAAGCAAAGGAAAGAACCTCAACTGGCTCTTCGTCGTCCTTATCGAGACTATATAGCTTGGTTGCAACAGCAGGATATGGAAGAAGCCAAAACTTTCTGGAAGAAGTATCTCTGTTCCATAGAAGAACCGACACGATTAAGCTTTAAGGGTCTCGTTGAACCCAACGAAAAGGATTACGAGAACTACTCTGTTGTTTTGTCTCTTGAAGAAACGGATAGATTAAAACATTTCGCTCAAGATAACGGCCTTACCTTGAATACTGTGATCCAGGGCGCCGTGGGACTTGTCTTAAAGGCTTATACAGGACAAGCAGAACCCGTGATGGGAGTGACTGTCTCGGGAAGAAACATAGATTTTCCAGGCATAGAAGAGATGGTGGGCATCTTTATTAATACCCTTCCTTTAAAAGTAAGCCCACAACCTGAAGATTCTGTTCTTTCTTTCCTCACAAATCTGCAAGAAGACGCTCAAAAGTTAAATGAGTATGCCTATACACCCCTCGCGCAAATCCAAAACTGGTCAAACATCCATCAAAGCTTGTTTAACGTGATATTTGTGTTTGAGAACTATCCCATAGGAGAAAATGTTGAGCCTAGAAAGGATAGCTTTAGAATAAAGGGAGTCCAAGGGATAGAAAAAACGGAATATCCTCTAACGGTCGTTATCGGGCCTGGGCGACAACTTCATATCAGCCTAGCTTACCAGACCGTACATTTTAATGAAGCGTATATTCAGAAATTGTCTGGCCATATTCACCAAATCCTCCGAGGTATATTACAATCTCAAGAGAGCGATAAACTAATAACAACTCTTCAAGATCTGTCTCTTTTAACCTCTGCAGAGAAGCAGCAGATTCTTATTGAATGGAACGATACCAAAGCAGACTATCCAAAGAACAAAACGATCCATCAGTTGTTTGAGGAACAAGTAGAAAAGACACCGGACAATATTGCTGTTGTCTTTGAAGACCAAGAGCTCACCTATCAGCAGCTCAATGAGAAAGCCAACCAATTAGCTCACTATCTCAGGACACTCGGGGTGGGACCAGATACACTCGTCGCCATTGCGGTTGAACGGTCCCTGGAGATGATCATTGGCTTATTGGGCATCTTGAAAGCAGGAGGGGCTTATGTCCCACTCGATCCTGATTACCCGCAAGAGCGCCTCCAGTTCATGCTTGATGATACTCAAGCTTCTGTCCTTATCACACACTCTCAACTGCAGGATAAACTCAAAGAAACACTAGCCTCCTATTCAGGTCAAACTGTTATTCTGGATCAGACTGAACATATCCTCCAGCAACAGGAAACAACTACACCACTCCCGCTCGCTTTGCC
>WBUR01000084.1 GCA_008933615.1 bacterium
AAGCGGCACGTGTAAGCCGCATGTTATCTGACGGTCGGCAATGAATAATTATTTCCCCAAATTTAATATGTAATCAATGTTCAAGTCCAAGCGCTTATTGTCTTCATTGGAAAATCCGGAATTTCTACTGCTTATCTTTGGAGATACAAGCGCAGGCGTAATAATTATCATGTTTTGTGAACTAACCTTGAAACCCAATGCTAATCCTATCTTATAATCTACTTTCTTCATTTTATAGCTACCAATGTTTGAGTTGTAGCCTGCTTTTTTTTCTACAAATATGGCCGATAATTCAGGAGTTAGCATCATCGATTGACTTAGTGAGAGTGATCTATATATTGATAGTCCTAATTTGTAAGTCTTTGATTCAAATGAGTCAAGTGATTCATCAAGATTTTCTGAGCCATAATCTGCATGATAATAGGATAAAACTCCCTTTAGTGAGAAAAATGCAGATTTATTTGTTAATATGGCTACAGAAATATAAGGCTCAAAAATACTTGAAGCAGTTGTGCCGTAATCAAAGAAGTCTTGATCCTCCATACCGACGCCAACTTTCACCCCAACCCCAACAATACTTTCGGTATATTTTTTTGCAAAGCCTATATTTACGGCTGCCTTGCGATTGAGTACTTGATAAGTTTCCATTGCCTCGAGGCCAAAATGAAAGCCCACATCGGATTCCAGGAACTCTGATTGAGACAACGCCGAGTTTGTGAAAGTGAGTATCATTAGGAGAGCGTGAAAAATATTTTTATTCATATTCCCTTTCACAATAGATATGGTTTTATGTTTGCCGACTGTCAGATAACGCTCGGCGGCTACACGCGGTAGCTCGCGCACACAAACGAATGTGTTAATTAAAAACGTGAACTATCAAATAGTCCTCTTAGCTCTGACAGCCGAAACGAAAGTAAGAAGGAACTCATCTCGGCGCGAGGCAAAGAAGTTTTCAAAACTTAAAACATCAAAGAACAAAACTAAACTCAAATTGCGAAACTTTCCAAATCGAACTACCGCCTCGCGTCGAGTCACGTAACAATATTTAGAACTCAACGGCTGGCAGAGCGAAGCCCAATCAAATGGTGCGCGAGCTATCGGCGAATGACGCGCACACAAAAGTGTAGCCTGTGGGGACTCCAAAAAGCGCGTCATGAGCGTACGTGGAAGCCGCATGTTATCTGACGTGGCCATTTTCTCGAAACACTAAACTCAAAAACTACCACTGAATCAATGGATCAAAGTATCTCTGGCCGAACGTGATTCATCGAGCAACACGAAATAAAACGTAACCATAATCAAAGAACGAAACTTTCAAACAGAGACAAGGCCAAGCCTCGTATATTCTGGCCATGTCAGATAACGTACAGCGGCTACACGCAGTAGCACGCGCACACAGATAATTGTGTTAATTAATAACTAAAAGTGTCAAAGAAACTTCATAGCTCTGCGTCCCTAAATCGTGTGAATAAAATCACCGGCACTCGGCGAGACAACAAACTACATATTTCAAATTCGTTCATCATAAACAATATGGATAAGAACGACTACGAGAAAGCCCCTAACACGTCATAAAGTTAAAACAATTGAAATTAACTTACAAAGGAAAATATCTCACCGAGCCGAGTGCAAACAGAAACACGATCAAAGACGATCGGGACGCAGAGCGAAGCCAAATCGTACTGTGCGCGTGCTACTGACGAATGACGCGCACACAATAATGTAGCCTTGTGGGGACATCAAAAAGCGCGTCAGGAGTGAACGTGTAAGCCGCATGTTAGCCGACGTGGCCATTTTCTCGAAACACTAAAGCTTCAAAATACCACTGAATCTAAGAACCAAAGTATCTGGCCGCTCGCAATTCATCGTACAACACGAAATAGAACGTAAGTATGATCAAAGAACAGAACTTTCAAACAGCGACAAGGCCAAGCCTCAAGTATTCTGGCCATGTCGGCTAACGCTCGGCGGCTACACGCAGTAGCTCGCACGCGAGGAAAATTATAGTTAATTAAGAACATACTCAGAACGTGAGCGAGCTACTGGCGAGCGACGCCCACAATCTCTCTATCGTCAAATCAGAAGGCGTCGCGAAGCGGCACGTGTAAGCCGCATGTTATCCGACGGCCCTTTCACTATTTTTTAGGTGACATATCTTTTTCATATTCTTTCGCTAAAATATCAGATTCTATGTAATAAATAGTTAGTTTGATTAATGCAAGAAGGTCGTCTGCATCATGCTCAGTCCATATTCGTAAATAATGGGTTTCGTCATTCCCAAGCCACAGAGCCCGTTTTGCAAGTTGTTGAATTCTGGGATCAGATATGTAATTGTTTACAACTTCACCAGAAAATGATTGTTCGATTTGTGGTATTTCTTTGGAGTCGTTGTCCGGAATAGTTGACTTTGCATAGTCTTTGATCAAAAACTCAAAGGCTTTTCGAAAACCAGGGCCAAAAATATGATTTAAACCAAGTTGCTTAGCGTTTTGCGCTTGTGAATAGATATGGATAAAAGTCGGTGATAAAGATTTGATAGTTGTGGAAAATTCATCACTTCTAAGGGCTTCAGGTACAACTTTTATTAACTCGTTACCATTCAGTTGAGTCATGTCATAGTAGGCAATAAAGTAACTATTACATTTGTGATTTACACAGAGAAAGACCGCTTGACCCAGTGTATCTTTCAAAGTAATGCATTGTGATGTTTGTATATCAACATGTTGTTGGCATCTTGGGCAGATATTTGGGATCTCAAGCGCTCTGGGGTTCCCGTTATAGTTTACTGTGATGTACTTTTCCATCTTTTTCCTTTGGAATGGTGACTGTTGTCAGGGCTGTCGGATAACGTTCGGCGGCTACACGCGGTAGCTCGCGCACAATTAATTAGTGTAAATCAAAAACATAAACTATCAAATTATCTTCTAAGCTCTGACAGCCGAAATCAAACTCAAGTAGATCACCGTCTCGGCGCGAGGCAAAGAAGTTTTCAAATTGTTAAACAATCAAAGATCAAAACTGAATTCATTTATCGAAACATCTCAAATCGAACTATCGCCTCGCGTCGAGAAACCGGTTTACAATCAAAACTCATCGGCTGTCAGAGCGAAGCCCAAGTCGTACGGTGCGCGAGCTATCGACGAATGACGCGCACACAAAAGTGTAGCCCGTGGGTCTCCAGAAAGCGCGTCATGAGTGAACGGGGAAGCCGCATGTTATCTGACGTCACCGTCGTTAGTCCTTTTTCATAAAGAAAAGCGCAAAGAGTTCCTTGGCACGCTTCGCTCCGTCATCGCTCATGACAACTGATTTTGCCTTACTTCGAGGGTCGCTTATCATACCTTTTTCGTGAAGTCGGCCAAGAGCGTCCCAAGCATGCCCCTTCCACGCACGTGTGACACCATGATCTTCAAAGCTCGTAAGGTGAAGAAGAGCGAGCACAGTATCATCAATCTTGTCATTGTCTAGTAACATAGTCTAACCCTTCCATGCTAAGATGGCGGTGATGTCAGATAACGCTC
>WBUR01000085.1 GCA_008933615.1 bacterium
GCAGGAGATACGATGAGTACGCAACCGGAAGGATATGTGTATGATAACGGAGGCCCCAATCAGCCCTACTTCCCAAGTATAATGGGAAACTGTTATTATACGATCGACCCATGTGCATCGAGTGTAACGGCTTACTTAGAGCGCTTCAGATTAAGAAATCAAGACACGATAATCTTCCGTAACGGAGGCCCAAGTGGAGCTATATTAAGAAAACTAGGCGGAGGTAACTTACCTGATAGCGTACGCACGCTAGTAGCGAATAGTGGTCGGTTATATATGCAATGGCAATTAGGCTCACCACAAAATGCAGCAGTTGGCGATAGTGGAATAGTAATCAGATGGACGAGTGTCCCGGCCACCTACAGTGCACCCAATGCATTGTTTACCTGTGCAGATACGGTATACTCAGGTCAAAAAGTATCATACACGAATGGTACTATAGGTCAAGGTATAGTAACGTATACATGGGATGTAAACGGAGATGGTATTTATAACGACCATACGAGTGGCAACGGAGCAAACTTTACGTTTACCACGGTAGCACCGTTGTTACGTGATGTATGCGTACGAGCAAGCAACTGTAAAGGAAGTTCTACTTATTGCAAACGCTTAATAGTACAACCGGTACAAACGCGTCCAATAGCTGACTTTAGCAGTCCACGCCCTGCCGGTTTTACCACGGATACGTTCCGATTACGAGATATTAGCCGTAATGGCCCTAACCAATGGAGATGGGAAATCAGCCCTAAAAACATATTGTATGTATCAGGTACAGACTCAAGCAGCCAACACCCGATATTTATGTTAACCTCACCGGGTAAATATGCAGTAAGGTTAGTAGCGAGAAACAGCTTTGGAGTAGACTCATTGGAACGCTTTTTCTATATAGATGTGTTGGCATACAACCAACCCAACACGGACTTCCCAATAGCGAATGCAAGTGATGTAGGTATAACACGTGTAGTTTTTGAAGGCGTAGATACAACTACAGCATTAAAAACACCAACATATACAGCCTTGTATAACATCAAACGAGGAGTATTATACCGAGGCGTAAACTATAAATTAGAAGTAATGCGTCCAACGGCAGAAACACCGATGGAACGCAAAGCGTGGATAGACTTTAACTTAGATGCAGACTTTATAGACCAAGGAGAGTTGATACTAAGCGAAAGCAATGGTACGAACTTGGTGGGCAGTAGCACGTTTATGATACCGAACGATATAGCCCCAGGAAGGGTAACTCGTTTAAGAATAGGAGTAAGTGAAGGCGGAACCACGTTAACCCCGGATAAGGCTCGTGCGGGATGCTTTGAAGATTATGCAGTAGAGATAGGTTTAGACTTGTTACCACCAAGCATCAATTTAAAAGGCGCAAGTGTACATAGGGTACAGCGCGGTGCGATATATGTTGACCCGGGCGTAGTAGCAATAGATAACCGCGAAGGCGATATCAGCTCAAGATACGAGACAAGCAATAACATCAACATGAGCACAGTAGGTGTTTACAAGGCAAGATATTGGGTAAAAGACTTGTATGGTAACATAAGCGATACGATAGAAAGAACAATCCAGGTAGAGATCAATCAGGTAGGCCCAACGGTAACGTTGAAAGGCCCTGATACGGTATATGTAGAAGCAAGAATGCAAAGTTACACAGACCAAGGAGCGGTAGCGGTAGATAATGTAGGCGATAGCATCAGCGACCGGATCATACGCATCGGTATGGTAGATACGGCTTACATAGGCACATACTACGTAAACTACAGTGTACGCGATGCGTTTGGGTTTACGGGAGAGAAAACGCGTGTTGTAATTGTAAGAAAAACCACCACGCCCACCCTAATTATAAATGGAGTAATCAAACACCAGATAAACACGCCATACATAACGGGATCAGGAATACCCAGATCTGACGGTTACTTTGCGATAGACCAATTAACGTTAACGCAAATAGGTTCACCAAACGTTTCGGTACCGGGTAGTTACTTTATACAAGTTAGGTTGTGCGATCCATTAAATAACTGTACACCATTAACTCAAGTACAAATAGATGTACAAGACACGATATCTCCTGTAGTAAGTTTATTAGGCTCTAACCCATTGGTAGTAGATGTATACAACCAGAACTATGAAGATGCGGGCGTAAGTGCAAGCGACAACTATTACTCAGAGAACAGTTTGATACGTATAGTAGACAACAATGTAGATGTAAACAAGTTGGGCAGCTACACGATAACATACACAGTAAGAGATGGAGCCAACAACTCAACGAGTGTGGTAAGACAAGTAAATGTGGTAGACCGCATAGCACCGGTGATAGAGTTATTGGGAGGGGATCCATTTGAATTGGTATGGAATGATACGTTTGAGATGGCAAACGAAGTACGCATAACGGATAACTACTACAATGCAGACGACTTGTTACCATTGTTACAAAAAACCACAACATTAAATGTAGATCCTGTAACGGGTAAATATTACGGAGGCACACGCGGCTGGAAAGAGATAACTTATCAGTTAATCGATCCATCAAACAACCAATCGAACAAAGCCCGCAGACGTATATATGTAGACTTTAGAACGGGCTTAAATGATGTACAACAGAGTCAAACGTTAAGCACTTATCCCAACCCAAGCAATGGTAAGTTTACCATCAGTAGCAAAGAAACGATGACAGGTAAAACAGAGGTAACCTTATACAATGTATTAGGCGCCAAAGTATACAGCGAAAGCATAACGATGAGTGGTAAAACAGCGGAGATAAATGCAGAAGGATTACCATCAGGTATCTACTTATTGCAGTTAACCAACAACGGCAAACAATACACACAACGTGTTACCGTGAAGTAGTTAGCTAATCACAACACATAGTACAAAAAAGTCCGTTTCATTGAAACGGACTTTTTTATTGTGTAACTTTTAACCTTAGAATGTTGTTGGTGCTATCTGTTATTTTGTATCTATCATCAATGCGGTAAGGAACAACGGCAATTATATTATGGTCATTACACACAATAGGAAGTTTTGTTTTTTCGAATAGATCTATCTTATTATCTATAAAAAAATCACTTATCTTTTTATGGGTTTGCATGCCTAGAGGCCTGAAACTATCACCATGATTCCATGTTCTAATGGTAATAGGGAAAGTGATTTTTTGAGCATCTAAATACAGAAAATTTTTTCTGAGATCAATTTGTGATTTGTTGATATATGCTACCTCGAAATGGTAACCGTTGAAGGTGAATGTGCTTGGGAAATCTTTTTCAAACACAAGAGAGTTTATCTGTTGGTTTTGGAGTTCTTCAATCTTCAACTCGTCTCTATTAAATAACAAAACATGTGTATGGCTATTCCATGTTTTTCCACTGTCGTGATTATCATTAACAACCTCATTAATTTGGTTACTGTTAAACCCCATTGGTA
>WBUR01000086.1 GCA_008933615.1 bacterium
TAAATGAACAATATCCGGAAAAGACCATCCTCTGCTGCTTCATGAGTCAGGATAAAGAAAACATTAGCTATTTACGCACGCATAATATTCCAACCTATATTTTTCCGGAATCTGCGGTTGCGGCCCTTGCAGCGATGAATGAACATAGAAAATGGCGTTTAAAGCATGAAGGTACTTTTAAGAACTTTGATGTGAAGAAAGATCAGGTTAAGAAAATCATTAACCGCGCGTATAAAGAAAATCGCCTTTATCTCGGACAGAGCGAGGTATTTGAAATACTGGATGCCTATGGGTTTCGCATAGCCGCTAATACCATTGTAACAACCGAGGACGCGGCCGCCGCATTTGCAAAAAAACTTCAAAAGCCCGTTGTATTGAAAGTTCACTCGTCGACGATTGTCCATAAATCTGATGTGGGCGGCGTACAGATCGATCTTCGCAGTGAATCGGAGGTCCGCCATGGATATCAAGCCATTTACAAAAATTTAAAAGAAAAAAAATTAGACGGGCAAATCGAAGGTATTGTCGTTCAGGAAATGGTCAAAGGCGGCAAGGAAGTAGTGCTCGGTATGAATCATGATAAACAATTCGGTCCGGTTATCATGGCCGGACTCGGCGGCATTTATGTCGAGGTTCTGAAGGATGTCGCATTTAGAATTGCCCCGCTTACGGACTTCGACGCGAAAGAAATGATCGAGTCGCTTCGCAGTTATCCCCTGCTTCAGGGTGTGCGCGGTGAAAAGCCCGTCCACATTGCAACCGTCATTGAATATATATTGCGTCTGTCGCAACTCGTGATTGATATTGAAGACATCGCTGAAATTGACATGAACCCCTTCATGGTTTTTGAGTCAAAAAATGACTGCAAAATCGTTGACGCTCGAATCAAGCTTATGGATAGGCCGTAGATTACAACATATCCGCTTTTTTGCGGATGAACCACTCCGCGGACAGCAAACCTGTAAGAATGAAAAGAAGAATGATTTTATTCCACAATTCAATCTCTTTTCGCTGCTCAGTTACCAGAGGCTGAAACGGCGGTACGTTTACTATAGTATGAAAATCGTCTGGCGTGAAGAACTGCCCGCCGCTCTCCGCGGCAACATTCTTCAATAATTTTTCATTCATGTTGGTATGTAAGAGTTCGATACTAAAATTTTCAACTGCAAACTTGCCGCGGTCTCGTCCAAGCGAAACATCTTGCCGTATTGCTTCACCTTCAAAGTCATAATCCCCGGTTTCTAATCCGTTTACACTGCCTTCATAGCGCCCGTTGCCTGTTAACTCCATATTAACATCATAAATGCGGTTCGACGTTTTAATTTGGACTTTTAGATTCGCATCATTAACAGGACTGTACTGCTCATCATACACTTGGCCTGAAAATATTATTTTTTCGCCGTTCCGGTATATATTCTTTGAAGTGGATATGATCACAGGTTTTGTGTCATCCTGCGTTGTCAGCCACCGGACGGCATTGGCTATGAAACTCTGATACGCAATATTATTTCTGCCCAGTCCCGACATTATAAAATAGCTTTTCCAAAACCCATAAGGCACTACAACAATCGATTTATTCTTATTTGCTTTTTTTGAAATAATTAACGGAATATCCTTGCGCGATTTGATCACATTGCCCGCACGCGTCATATCCAACTTTACCAGAACATCGCTCCCCTCACTCGCCGTTACAGCAACCTTGCTTATCCACATAGGCGGCAGCTCCATCCACTGTTGAACCGCCTCGGCAGGATTATCGGAAACTTTCATAACGACGCTGTTTTTTCCGGTTACGGTCAGCATTGGGTAAACCAAGCTTTCGTCCAAGGTCATGTCAGGCTTCAATTCCACCGGTAAAGCGTCTTTTAATTGCTGAACTTTATTGATGTCTAATTGAATTCCATTGAACAACATAAACGGTTTCGAATCCTGCAAAATCGAATTTACGAAAGCCTGAAATTGCCCTGGATTCGAATTGGCTGTCGGATAGTCATTAAAAATATAACAATCGTAGTCGGCCGTGGTCGCGTTGGAATTGGGTTCAATAATATCAATGAACGAGCCGTCTTTTTTTTCGACCAAAGCCTTTACATGTATATCCTGATTCTCCGTGAGCGTTTTGTATAAAAAACTGTGTTCAGGGCCGGGTGAACCTGAGACCAAACACACGTTCACTCTGCTCTTAAGAACCTTGATAAAAAACGATTTTGAATTATTCTTCACGGTAAGTTCATCCTGCTGCGCAGCGACATTTACCGTGAATTTTTGGAGTCCGGCTTTATCGGCTTGGAAATCAAATGCCGCTTTCAGCGCAATTCCGTCATCAGGTATAGTGATATATTTTGTCTGAATCACTTTATTTTCTGATATTAACTGAACGCTCAACGGCTTCCCTTTATATCCAAAAGCGGCCAGTGAAACGTCAATGGGAATTTTGTTATTCAGATATACGATGTCGTTGTGTACCACCTGCGTGATTGAAACGTCCTTAGATTCCACAGGATCCCCAATGCCAATCGTATACACAGGATACCCGTAAGCTGAGGCATACGTCGTGGGATTCACACCCAGATTATATTGGCCGTCTGTCATAAGAACCGCAGCGGCAAAATTCCTTCCAAGCATCTTTTTTTTTAGCGATTCCAATGATGAGGTAATGTCCGTTTCAGAGCCATTGAAATATAAAGTGTCAAGTTCAATGATCGACGTGCTCTTAAGATCATCTGAGAATTTAAAGTACTCGATATCATACTTATCCGACAGCTTCTGCCATGCCTCCTTTTTTATTACGCTTCGAACGGCGGCCTGACGATCCGCGACTTTATCAACAATCCCCATGCTTTCTGACTGATCAACGAGGACGGCGACTACAGGACGTTCTTCCTTCTGAAATGTGAGGTCAAGAATCGGCTCGAAAAGAATACTTAGAACAAGGATAAGTGATAATGAACGAAGGCTTGCAAGAAGGTTTTTTTTAATCGGCGAGGCGGGCGGTATGGTCTCTTTATAGGACCAGAACGAAAAGGCAACTGCTGCAATGCAGAGAAAAAGAAGTATCCAAAGAC
>WBUR01000087.1 GCA_008933615.1 bacterium
AAGATTCTCTGGCTACACCCTGGAAAAAGGCGCTGATATCCCAATTTTTATATCCCGCAGAAAAGCCGAACCCATACGATATTTGTAACTACTCAGGTATCCACCTGATAAAAATTCAGGAGTAGAAGTGAGTGTTTAGTTTTTTGCTCAACTCGTTTTCCCGGGGACGGGTTTGATTTTTTGATTTTATTTTCATCCAGACGATTCTCGTGGGGTTTCAATCTCAAAACTTAAAATTATTTTGCAAATTGTTGATAACAGGCGTCTTGGGTGTTCATAAAGAATAGATTTAGAATTAGTGTATCCGATTTAAGAACTTCGATCTTTGTAAAAAGCAAAAGCGTTATGATTTCGAAAGAAGAACTGAGAAAACTGGACAAGGAAGAACTGGTGGATCTGGTTTATGATCTTTTAATCAAGGTTGATGCTTTGACCCGCATGGTTGAAGAGCTTCAGGATGAAATCAAGCGACTTAAAACGCCAAAGAACAGCGGGAACAGTTCACTGCCTCCGGCTCAGGATTTATTCCGGTATAAGAATCAAAGCCTGCGGGAGAAAAGTGATAAAAAATCCGGGGGTCAAACCGGTCACAAAGGAGAAACACTTCGGATGTTGGCTGCTCCTGATAAAATAGTGGTTCATTGTCCGGATGCCCAATGTCCCCGCTGCGGAAAAATCCATACCGGTGAACAGGGAGAGCTGACAGGCAAAAGACAAGTGATCGATATTCCTTTTATTCAGGCCAGTGTGGTTGAACACCAGGTTTATCAAAGGAAGTGTAGCTGTGGTTATGTCAGTACCGGGAATTTTCCGGCAGAAGTAACAGCGCCTGTTCAGTACGGTAACAACCTGGTTGCACTTACGGCTTATCTGAGTTCGAGACAATATGTTCCCTACTCTCGTCTGAGAGAATTAATAAAAAGTATAACCAATATCTCCATGAGCGAAGGCACCATCTTTAACCTGCTAAACAAAGCAGCCAATATGATACTGCCCCTCTATGAAGGGATAAAAAAGGAAATATCCGAGGCCACTACGGTAGGTGGAGATGAAACGGGAGTGAAAGTTGAAAAGAATAAATTTTGGGCCTGGACCTGGCAAACGATGCGGGGCACATACATTGTCATATCAAAGAGCCGAGGCTTTGTAACGGTTGAAAATACCTTTCCGCAAGGATTTGGCAATGCAACCTTTGTCAGCGATTCCTTGAGCGCCCAGTTAAAGACCCCTGCCAAAGGGCATCAGTTGTGCCTTGCACACCTGCTCAGGGAATTAAACTACTTTGAGCAGCTTTATCACCACAAGTGGGCAACTGAGATGAAGGATTTATTGACCAGGGCTATTAAGCTGAAAGATACCATGACCCCGGAACAGTACACCGGATCATTTGATCAGCGAAGGGCAGTGATCAATGAGTTTGATACGCTGGTAAAGCAAACATTACCGGATACCGTTTCAAAAATGCTTCCATTCCGAAACAGGTTGAGAAAACGAAAGACTCAGGTATTCAATTTTCTGTTTTATCCTGATGTTCCTTACGATAATAACGCTTCAGAGAGGGCAATCCGTAATATCAAAGTCAAGCAGAAGGTATCGGGGAGCTTCCGCTCTGAGCGGGGAGCTGAGATATTTGCGGTATTGCGCTCTGTTGTTGACACGATCATCAAAAAAGGAGGAAATCCATTTGACTCAATCCGGTTTGCCATAACCGTTGCCGCCGGGAAAAATGAATTCCTGAGAACCCAGAGATGTTGAGTATTCAGACCTGAGTAGTTACAAACTCTTTGTCTGGTTTGGCATCCGGAACTTATTTAAATTTAACTTTTTTATTACGGAATGCCTGACCAACTTATTGATCTTTCCAATCTGCCTATCCCTGAGCTAAAAAGGTATAAACTCAGGATGCATATTCTCCGTTCATTGCATAAAAAGGATATGCAAACAGCAGCTACGCTGGCAAAAAAAACCAATGTCAGCCTGCCTACAATCCGTTCTGTTCTGGATGAACTGATCAACCAGGGAATTATCAGTACATCCGGTACCGGAGATTCCAGCGGGGGAAGAAAACCTCTGGTGTACAGCCTCCGGGATGACGCCTTTTTTGTGGTCGCTATCGAGATAGGCCATTTCAGATCGAAAGCTTGTATCGTCGATTGTCACAATAAAAACCGTACAAAAATCCTCGAATTTGAAACGCACATCGATGATCCTGAACTGGAGGAAAAAATTGACGATGCATTGGTTTCCTTACTGAAGGAAGCCGGACTTGAAAGGAGAAAGATCACTGCTGCCGGGATCGGGATGCCGGGACTGATCGACTCAACAAACGGGATCAACAGGACCATTAAAGATTCTGCAGCTCAAGCTATCAGGGACCGCATCGCCCGGCGCATTCAAATCCGAACGGTCATTGAAAATGACGCCCGGATGCAGGCATTGGGTGAATTCATGTTCGGAAAAGCAAAAAATACGCAAAATACCCTGGTGATCACCTGGAACTGGGGACTCGGGCTCGGGATCATTGTAAACGGGGAAATCTATAAAGGTGCAAATGGCTGTTCCGGCGAGTTCAGCCACATCCGGATGGTTGAAAACGGGACACTTTGCGAATGCGGAAAAAGAGGATGCCTGCAGACCATCGCGGGAGCCAAACACCTGACCGAAATGGCACGTGAGGAAATTGCCCGGAATACGGCTTCCCAACTCACCAAAGCTTTTAAGGAAAAAACCAACGAATTAACGCCCCAGGATATCGTCCGCTTAGCAAAAAAGGGAGACGATCTCTGCATCTCATTGCTCAACAAGCTCAGCACTTCGCTGGGATGGGGCTTATCTATTTTGATCCAGCTGTATAATCCGGAGATGATCGTGTTGAGCGGTCCGTTGATCGCGGCAGGCCCCTATGT
>WBUR01000088.1 GCA_008933615.1 bacterium
CAAAACTGAAAAAACCAATAAAAAACCCGCTTTCAAAAAATCCTTTCAGGCAGGCTATCCTTTTTTCAAAATCCCGACGAAACCCGGTCAAAAATCAGGCGTTGTGCAACGGCTACTGATGTTACCAACCGTATTTAATTCAATCAATATTTCTTTTGCCTTGTCGCTGAGAACTTTCCACTCATCCGTTTCTATAAATTCTCTAATCTCAGGTAACCGATTCGGTGTCTTTCCGGAAATTATATTTAACTCTTTGTCAAATTCAGACAGTAACCCTAATTCTACAGTATTAAACGCTTCTCTAAAGTCGATAAATTCTGGAGTATATGAGTCAGCCCATTGACAAAATAACTCCGATGAAACATCTGCAATTGGAACACTGTCTTGATAGTCAAGTTGCTTGTCTTTTGAGGACCAGAGTTCTATTATCTCAAATATGTTTTTACGTGTCAACGCAACAAAGTCATTTTGATCAATCGCATTCTCATTTTTCTCAAGGTCTAAGTTAGGCGAATCTATTGTATTTCTCAAAGGTCTCTTTTTGATAATTACCTGATAGTAATAAAATGGAGCATATATTACATTAGGGAATAATAGTCCGAATATGGCTTTAGAATACTTGTCATTTTTATACCAGAATCTTATGCAAAAAATCCAATTTATAAATGAAAAAAAAGTCAAGCCATTAAAAATATACATAAATGTGTCACTCCCAAACATTTCAAACAATCTGTTCCCAAGTTTCTGAGAAATCAATACAATTGGAATTAGTCCAACAAATAGTCCGATAAAGATTGCTGCTTGTAAAGCATTAATCAAAAAACAAAAACTAATAAATTTATTCGGTCTCTTCATATTTGCACTGTCTCAATAATATGGTTGGTAACGTGAGTTGGTGCAAAAACTCTATTTTTAAAATTGTATCGATAAATATGGCTTTACAAAATCATTTTCAAGGCTGTATGAGGGGATAATTTCTTTGTCCTGATCAATTTGCATTTTATCGTTTTTGAAAGAAAGTAACCTGAAAAGGCTTAAAAAAGACCGTTCAACGAGGTTTAAAATAATGAAAGCACACTTTTTCAGTGCTTTACACAATTCTATAAACCCTAGTATTGAAACACACCTGGTCAGGTTGTAGCCAATAAATTCCAACCCTACTTCTCCAAGAACCTTTTCTTTCCCTTTCATCAGTGTGAAAATAAACCCACGCTGTCGTTTCAAGGTTCCGAAAGGATGTTCGGCCAATTGTTGCCGTTGTCGGTAGTAGTTGGGATTGGCCATTACCCGTGCATTGTTCCGTTCCATACTATCGGCAAATTCGCTTCGGTCGATGGATCTTCCGTTCAGCTTTTGTTTGGTGCATTTGTTCCTTCCTGTACAGCTTTTGCAGGCAGTAGTGGTGTAACGCTTAAAACGCAATGGAGGTTTGTTTCCCGGGTTTTTATGGTGATACCAAACATTGTTGGTGGTGAGTGTTTCCCCTGCCGGACAGGTATAGGTGTCTTCTTCGCGGTTGTACACAAACGAGGTTACCGGATAAAGGCCATTATCCTTTGTTGATGGTGCCCTTGGCGATACGTAGGTGGTGATGTTTTCCTTTTCGCATTCCATCAATTCCACACCGGTATGATAGCCTTTGTCGGCAAGCACATCCATTTGTTCCACCTGAAGCAGTTCCTTGGTGGCGATGGCCATTGGGGCAAGTGCATGGCTATCGTTCACCTCGCCGGTTTCGTATTCCACCAGCAGTTTGTTCTTCGAGTCGATGGAAGCCTGTACATTGTATCCCACCTGGACACTGTTGCGTTGGAAAACTACCGCGCGCGAATCGGGATCGGTAAGCGAAACCTGTTCTTCTCCCGTGGTTTTTAGTTGATCTTCTGCCTCCTGATAGCCCTCTTTCCGCTGCTTTTGAAGTTCTATTTTGGTTAATAATTCCTGCTGGTCTTCTTCACGGTCGCACTGGTCGAGCTGTGATTCATATTCTGTGATCTTATTGTCGATGTAAGCAAGGTGGCGGTCTATTTTGGCTTGGTTCAGGTTGTTCTTGAGCGAGTTCTGTGCCCTGATCTTGAACGAATCGATGGCAATGGTTTTTCCATCGACCAGATCCCATTCTTTGAGCAACCTGATAAAGCTGCGGAACACCAGACGGAAGGCTTTGGCGTGGTTTTTCCTGAAGTCGGCAATGGTTTTGTATTTCGGGCTCTGGCACGAGGTGAGCCACATGGCTTCGAGATTCAGTGCTGCTTCGCGTTCCAGTTTGCGCGAGGTGCGGATTCCATAATGGTAACCATACAGGTAAAGCTTCAACAAAACAGATGGATGGAACGAAGGGCGGCCTTCTTCTTTGCTCTGTACATGGGCAAACCCGAAGCTTTTCATATCAATAGCATCAACGAATGAATCGATGGCCCTCACAAAGGAATCTTTGGGCACCATCTCTTCCATGCTGATCATAAACAGTTGATTTCTTTCTTCGCCGGTAACGTGTGGCATAATAGGTGGCTTTTGATTATACCCTTGAAGATATCAAAAATCATCTTAATGCTATAATATCAAGCAGTTAAGATATTAACAATTGAGAGAGTTTTTGCACAGTCTGACGTAGGAAGCTACACGCAGGGGCGGACTGCGGGCGATTTTCTGTCAAGCCGAAACGCAGCTTGAGCGGAAAGATGCCCACCGAAAACCACTGCTGCCGCACTTGACGGGTAGCTGAAGTTAGCAGTTCGGTTTTGATTTTTTTTCTCAAAATATAATTGTAT
>WBUR01000089.1 GCA_008933615.1 bacterium
TGCGAAAAACGGCTTTCATAAACGTTCTGATTTCGCGTATCGTTAAGCTTGAGAATCGTTTTTCGCAGCCCGTCCTGCGAACGAGGGTTTAGGCATTTTTTTCACAGCCGAAGTTTTCTTTCCCGCTTTCTTTTTAAAAAGAAAGCGGATCTAAGTGTTTACTTTAAGTAAGACCCTATATTAGGACATGCTGTGGAGCTTTTTCTTTCTTTGCTCGTGTCCCGCTTAAAGAGCGGGACAGGCGCCGAAAAGAAACAAATGCGCCATAGGCGCATCAGCCTTCGGCTGAGAAAAGCACGAAGGCTATGGAAAAACGCCGGAACCGGAGTTTTTCCAAGGCCTGAAAACAAGAATACCAGAGAGGGCTCACAGCCAAAGTTTTCCAAAAATAAATAACCACAATTAAGGACCAATTATGAGAAAACTCATTGCAGCCATGAATATGACCCTGGACGGGTATTGCGACCACACGGCCGGGATCGCAGATGATGAGATACATGAGCATTATAATGAACTTTTACGCAATGCCGGCGTCCTTATCTACGGAAGGATCACGTATCAACTGATGGAAAGCTACTGGCCGTCGATCGTAAAAAATCCTACGGGTAACAAATCCATGGATACATTTGCCGTGCTCATAGACGATGTTCCAAAGATCGTTTATTCCCGCACGCTGAAAAAGGTGGATTGGAAAAATTCAACATTGAAAAACGAAGTCATCAAAGAAGAAATTGTAGAACTCAAGCGGCAAGCGGGCAAAGACATTTTTGTCGGCAGTCCGGGTTTGATAGTTGCCATGATGCAGCTTGGCGTCGTGGATGAATACCGGCTTAACGTTCAGCCCATTATTTTAGGAAGCGGTTTAACGTTATTTAAAAAAATCAGGGATAGGATCGATCTCAGACTTATTAAAACAAAAACATTCGGCTGCGGCGCGGTGACTCTTTATTATGTGCCGGCAAAAAAATGAGTCCATACTTTAACCCCACCCTCGGTCCCTCCTCTTGCCAAGGGGAGGGAGACAGGGTGGGGTTGTATTCGTCCCCCTTGCAAAGGGGGTTAGGGGGATTTCTCCCCCGCAAAATATCCAAGAAAATTGATTGACAAATGACTTAAGAGAACGTAAATTTTCTCCGCCTTTCAAATGCTCTTTCTATCGTATGGAATTTCAGTATGAATAATTTAATAACAAATGCGATATGTTTGGACGCAACTGCGTCAAGCATAAGGATACGTCCAGCTATTCGCAACTTCATTTATCGAACGATAAATGATGTTTATACGAAATTGATTCTATAGATCGTTGTGGCCAATGGGGCTGACTCCGTTGACAAATTAGATCAAGCCCACAAATTTTCGGTTGACAGAAAAATATATTAACGAGAAAGGTAGTATGGAGACTATTTCAAGAGATTCAATCACGAAATACAAGCATTTCCATCTTTGGATGTTAATACCGTTTGTAATTTCAATTCTGGGATTTTCATACAGCTATTATTTTAATCTGGCCAATGCAACCTTTCATCAACATGTGCATGGTATTTCTGCCACACTCTGGTATGTACTGGTTATATTCCAGCCTTATTTAATTATCCGTAAACAAAACATTCAAAGACATAAAACGCTTGGAACAGTGGGAATTATTTTGGCAGGAATTGTAGCGGGTAGTGCACTTACTATTATCCCAAAAAATATAGATAATGTTAATGAACTTGATATTAACGGCTTTTTTAATCCAACGTTTGCATATTTCGCTGTAGTGATTGACTTCGTATTGATATTCATGTTTATTGTAAGTGTGAGTTTAGCTGTACTGAGTATAAAAAAGAAACATTTATCCTCCCACGTTCAGTGGTTAATGGCATCTGTATTTTTTGTCCTGTCACCGGCGTTAGCAAGAATGCTTGGTATAAGTGCCATTTTTATAAATAAAGGAAGTTTCGAAGGAATTACCTTGATTGGAATGGCATTACCGTCAATGATTGTTATGCTGGTATTGATAGTTATTTTCTATTACATGTATGGTAGTTTTAAACACATATCATTTAGGCTTTTAGTTATTGCTCATTTACCGTATTTATTTATTGAGTGGATTGGTGATAATGAACTTATAAGGAACTTGCTAACAGCTATTTTCAAGGCATAGTTGGAGTGTAAGAAAGAACGAATTCAGTCAGCCCATTATTTTAGGAAGCGGTTTAACGTTATTTAAAAACATCAGGGATAGGATCGATCTCAAACTCATAAAGACAAAAACATTCGGCTGCGGCGCGGTAATTCTTTACTATGAGCCGGCAAAAAAATGAGTCCCTACTTTAACCCCACCCCTGCCCCTCCCCTTGCCAAGGGGAGGGAG
>WBUR01000090.1 GCA_008933615.1 bacterium
GATCTTTGACACGATGAAAAGAAAAGAAAGCAAAATAGAAAGCAACTAAAGGTTTAGCTCTTTTTTCAGCAATGAAAGATGAGCTATAAAACGATATAATAAAAGAAAAAAGCAAAATAAGAGCGAACGGTGGATGCCTAGGCTCTGGGAGGCGATGAAGGACGTGATAAGCTGCGATAAGCTTCGGGTAGGTGCAAATAACCATTGATCCGGGGATTTCCGAATGGGGCAACCCAATACAGTGAAGCTGTATTATTCCATGTTATATGGAAGGCGAACGAGGGGAACTGAAACATCTAAGTACCCTTAGGAGAAGAAAACAAAAGTGATTCCGCAAGTAGTGGCGAGCGAACGCGGAATAGCCCAAACCAATGATGTAGCAATGCATTATTGGGGTTGTAGGACTGCGATATAAAAGAAGTAAATGAATTAGAAGTGCGTTGGAAAGCGCCCCAGTATACGGTGATAGGCCGGTATAAGTAAGTTTACGATTTTTAGCAGTATCCTGAGTAGCGCGGGACACGAGAAATCCTGTGTGAATCCGGCGGGACCATCCGCTAAGGCTAAATACTCCCCAGAGACCGATAGTGAACCAGTACCGTGAGGGAAAGGTGAAAAGTACTTCGAACAGAAGAGTGAAATAGACCCTGAACCCGTTCGCTTACAAGCGGTCGGAGCAGCTTTGTGCTGTGACGGCGTGCCTTTTGCATAATGAACCTACGAGTTACTCTCACTGGCAAGGTTAAGGTCTTCAGGACCGTAAGCCGAAGCGAAAGCGAGTCTTAACAGGGCGCTATAAGTCAGTGTGAGTAGACGCGAAACCAAGTGATCTACCCTTGAGCAGGTTGAAGTTTGGGTAACACCAAATGGAGGACCGAACTGTTTGACGTTGAAAAGTCTTCGGATGACTTGAGGGTAGGGGTGAAAGGCTAATCAAACTTGGAGATAGCTCGTACTCCCCGAAATGCATTTAGGTGCAGCCTTTAGATAGTTTATAAGAGGTAGAGCGACTGATTGGATGCGAGGGTTTCACCGCCTATCAAGTCCTGACAAACTCCGAATGCTTATAAATATTTCTGAGGAGTGAGGGCGCGGGTGCTAAGGTCCGCGTCCGAGAGGAAAAGAATCCAGACCACCGGCTAAGGTCCCCAAATATATGCTAAGTTGAATTAACGAGGTCGAACTGCACAGACAGCTAGGATGTTGGCTTGGAAGCAGCCATTCATTTAAAGAGTGCGTAACAGCTCACTAGTCGAGCGGTTTGGCATGGATAATAATCGGGCATAAGCATATTACCGAAGCCGTGGGATCTATAAATTAGATCGGTAGGGGAGCATTCCAGTACAGCGTAGAAGGTTTAAGGATAACTTAGACTGGAGCGGCTGGAAAAGCAAATGTAGGTATAAGTAACGATAAGGAGGGCGAGAAACCCTCCCGCCGGAAGACTAAGGATTCCTGATCAACGCTAATCGGATCAGGGTTAGTCGGGGCCTAAGGTATAGCCGACAGGCGAAGCCGATGGAAGAACAGGTTAATATTCCTGTACTACGCTATGGAGTGATGTGGGGACGGAGAAGTGACAGTCCTGCCTGGTGACGGAATACCAGGTTGAAGGGTGTAGATATTGAGGGGGGTAGGCAAATCCGCTCCCTGAGTCGAACCTGAAAGTACCGTGCGTACTTGTACAAACGGATATGGATGTAAACAGGCTCCCAAGAAAAACCGCTAAACGCTAATTCATAGTGTACCCGTACTACAAACGGACACACGTGGTCAAGTAGAGAATACTAAGGCGCTCGAGTGAATCACAGCTAAGGAACTAGGCAAAATAGTCTCGTAACTTCGGGAAAAGAGACGCTTCCTCCAGTTGATGGAGAAGCCGCAGAGAAATGGCCCAGGCGACTGTTTAACAAAAACATAGGGCTTTGCAAATTCGAAAGAAGAAGTATAAGGCCTGACACCTGCCCGGTGCTGGAAGGTTAAGAGGAGATGTTATTCGCAAGGAGAAGCATTGAATTGAAGCCCCAGTAAACGGCGGCCGTAACTATAACGGTCCTAAGGTAGCGAAATTCCTTGTCGGGTAAGTTCCGACCTGCACGAATGGTGTAACGATCTGGGCACTGTCTCAGCTGTGA
>WBUR01000091.1 GCA_008933615.1 bacterium
CTGTACCCGAGTTAGTTGATTTCGTAAGTGATTCTCTCCGATTTGTAGTTTTTCAAAAAAAAGAGTAAAAAACTCTTATGGAAATCTTTTTTTTATTGACAAAGTACTTTTTAAAGATGTTATGCGACGTCCGCTGCTTATAACTCTGAACCAGTTAGTCTAATCTTTAATGCATCTGACGTTAAACGCATGTAGAGCCACATGCCAGATTTGCCCCACATTTGGGTTCTCATAGTTCAATGCTATGGCATACGCTGCCGGTGCCTGAGGGTTCCCGGTGGCTGACCACCAGGTACAGTTGTATCCAACATTATCGAAATTACTTTGGTAGCCTCGGTAACCACCCGGAATCGCCGTAAACCCTGACTCGTTAGTTGCACCGGCATTTGGGGTTGTCCAGTGTACAACCCCAGCCTCTTTAAGCTTACCCCCAGCTACATCTGTTCCACCCAAGAACGATATCAACGTCGTCCATTCCGTTATACTCGGTAAATGCCAACCTGGAGGAGAGGATGTCAGTGCACTATCCCAAGTGTAAAGACGTCCATAAGTATGATAGGTTGATGAATCGTCATTGTAATACCATGACCCACTTGAAGTCCTGTATTCCAAATTCTCTGACATCCAAGTTTGCGTTCCAACGGTCACCGTTTGATATAACCTGCCATCACGAGGATCAGTGAAGGTGCCGGTTTGATAAGGTGCACTTGTTGTAAAGGTCTCCTGCAAACCATAATTCGTCCCTATGCTGTTGGTCGCATACGCTTTAACATAGTATGTTGTGCTTGGGGCTAGGCCCGTAATGTGACTTGCGAAGGATCCGGTTTCCAATCCATCGGAAGTCTTGTTGTCAGCGATTGTCGGATTTTGAGATGGACTCCAACAAACTCCCATAGCAATTACTGGGGCGCCTCCGTCATCAGTTACATTGCCGCCTCCACTTGCCGAGGCAGGCCAGACACTTATAATTGGGCTAGTAATTACTGTTGGAGCCACAGCTAGTGTCACGAAACTTACTTGACTACCATAACTTGTTCCAGCGGTATTTGTCGCATATGCTTTAACGTAGTATATTGTGTTTGGAGAAAGGCCGGTAATATTACTACTAAATATTCCAGTTCCCGATCCATCTGTAGTTTTATTATCAGCGATTGACGGGTTTTGAGATGGACTCCAGCATATTCCCCTGGCAGCTACTGTTGCCCCACCGTCATCAATCACATTTCCACCGCAAGACGCAGTTGAATCAGTTATGTTTGTTATAGAATCTGTAATTATTTGTGGAATTGTTTCATTAGTTGTGAAACTCACCTCGTCACCGTAACTTGTCCCAACGCTATTGGTCGCATATGCTTTGACAAAATACGTCTCGTTTGGAGACAATCCGCTAATGACGCTTTGGTATGAACCGGTCCCTGAACTGTCGATGGTATTGCTGTCGGCTATAGTCGGATTTGGAGCTTTACTCCAACATACACCTCGCGCAGTGACAATCGCATTGCCGTCATCATTTACATCACCGCCACTACTTGCTGATACGGCCGTTATATTTGCAATTGGTAGCGTGGCAACTGTTGGTGCACTGATGATTTCATGTGACTTTTGATCACATCCAATTGAACCGGCAGCTATAATTGATACCAAAACAAAGAATACCATTTTTGAAGAATTCATTTCATTCCTTTCTAATATTTGCGTGACATCGAGAATAAAGACAAAAAAAACCTATTATTATTCAGAGTAATGAGTTAACAATAATAGTTGTGAGCATTACAAACTAAAAGTTACTTCAAACGAAGATACCCGTCAGCGGATGTCAGATAACGCTCGGCGGCTACACGCAGTAGCTCGCACGCGAGGAAAATTATAGTTAATTAAGAACATACTCAATACGTGAGCGAGCTACTGGCGAGCGACGCCCACAATCTCTCTATCGTCAGATCAAAAGGCGTCGCGAAGCGGCACATGTTAACCGCTTGTTATTTAATGTGTCGCCGGCATCAATATAGTTGTTGATTTCAAGTAATACAATTGTTATAATTACTCAAACGAAAGGAAACTTATGCAAAAAACCGCCGTCCGCAAGGTTGGCAATAGTTTAGGTATTACTTTG
>WBUR01000092.1 GCA_008933615.1 bacterium
CCGTCCCACGGATGTGATCCTCGCATTGAAGAGCTGCTAACGTAGCAAATGAGTGGATCACAAAACCTGCCGGAAGGTGGGTCATCATTTTTGCCGGGGTGGGTCACAAAATGTGCCGCCCCCGGGTCACGATAATTGCCGGGGGTGGGTCAGTATCGGTGCCGGTTTACAGTTTATCGGGGCGGGCGAAAGCAAGAGGATAACCGCAGAGGGCACAGCGGACGCAGAGGGGGGAGTAAGAGGTCAGTCTTGCTGCTGGCAGAGAGGGAAGGGCATCGGTGGTATCGTTGATCGTTCTTATTATAAGGGTGTCGCTGCTTCATATAGGCGCCCAGGTTCTACAGTTTTTCTCCTCCCGAAGGAGGATGATAATAAGCGAGACAGAGTAGCCACTCAGGAATATCCTCTTTGAAGACAAAGTAGTCATCTATATATCGCAGACCAATTCTTTCCAATCGATTTGTAAATTCTGCCGCGGCCTCTTCTCCGAAGTGGGGACCAAATGAAATCAAGTTTTCATTTTCATCTAAAGGGTTGTCTACTTCCATTATTGCTAATATGTGGTCTCGCTTGATATTGCATTTCATTAAAGCATTTAAACGAATCAGTATTCCAAATGGAGTGGATATTTTAACATTCTTGCTGCGCATACATTCCTTCCTACGGTATGTTGATGATTACATTATAGATTGGCACACTCCCCTTAGGCTGGAAAATTTGAAACCACTTTTTTGCACCCGCCGTTTGAAGTGAACCTTTTGGCACCGCGAAGTCCACCCGAATAGGTCCAGTCCCCCCTGGCTTCGGAGCTCCAAGCTCTGTAACATAAACGCGGTTACTTGCTCCGCCGATTTCAGGCGGTATCCTGGTTGCACCACCCTCAACCCAGAGCTTTAGTTCATCAGCATTTATCCATCTACTTACCGTAGTATAGTCATCTGGAATTGGGCCATCAGAGCTACCGGACCCTCGAGGGAAGAGTCTTTTCCGAAACCTGTATCCGCCTGATTCGTAAGGCGTCGACTTATTATCGATTCTTGTCGAACTACTTTCTGTGTATTCCGCTTTCTTTGCCTCTAAATCGGGTTCTTTCCCCGGTGACCTCTTTGCTTGCTCAGGCCTCTTCCCTTCCGGTAGCAGGTCTTTAACTTCTTCCGCATCCTTGATCTCAGCTTTAGTTTTTAATTCCGGATGGGGCTTCCCATTGACTTTTGCCTCCTCCAGTTGCAGCTTAACGCGGGCGGAGTTCTTTCTAACGCCCAGATATAGTAGAAGCAAGAAGAGGGCATGTACTCCGATTTTCGCAACCCCTTCGGCGAATTTTCTGCTTGCCTTGTCAATATCATGCTCGGTACCCGCGTATCCGATAATTTGGGCGAACTCAACAAGGTTTACGATACCGCTAAATAGACCTTTTACAGAGACCCCTAGAGCCAGTGCCGCTATAATTCCGGCTAACACCTCAGCGGCGAACCCAAATCCAGTTTCCGCTATCAACGTCAGAATCGCAATAGTTGCTATCATCATAGCGATCAGCTGCACAGGGTCTCCGACTTCATTCTTTATCTCTTCCCAAACCTGAGATCTTTCCATAGCCAGACGCATTTTTTCAGTGATGCTCATTTTCAATATTCGAGGATCACCCTTTACGACTCTTTGTAGATATACCACTTCCTCCTTCAGTTGATTATTGAGATAGACTCTCGCGATAATCTGATGCACTCCTTCAACGGTTGCAGATAGATGACGCTCATATGGATGATAATCCACTTGCTTCAGCTCTTTTTCAGGCTCCCCTTGATTTTTGATAAACCATTTTACCGAGGTTTTGTCGTCCGGACTCACTATCCACGCTGTCTTCTGCCGCAGGGTAAAGGTTGCTTTGGCACCAATTGTCAGGATGTTTTCTTCGCTTGATTCAATTGCAAAGGAGGCTGGTATCGCGTTATCCGGTGTATCGTTTTTTTCCTTCGGCGCTCTATGCACGCCCGTCGCATTCTGTGCTACGTGAGCCAGCTCATGGCCGATCAGGCCTCGGCCTTCTGCCGTGCTCGGGTTATACTGATCTTTCGCGAAGACGATATCGCTGCCTTTCGCGAAGGCCTTG
>WBUR01000093.1 GCA_008933615.1 bacterium
TGGGGAGTCATCGCCGATTGGTTTGCGACATTCTTTTGAAAGGCCTCTGGCGTGACGAATTGCTTTGGCTTACCCGAGAAAATTCCGAAAAGTCCCATGAGGTTTCCTTAGGATGAATACGCCCAACGTCTGAATTCACCGGCCTGCGCGGCTTTTTGCGCAGGTCCGGTGGAATGAGAAGTTAGAACTCGGGAGAGGGTCACTGCTTGCCATCTCGTTTTGCAATTGCCTCAATAGCACCCTGTGGAAGTTGGGAGTAAAGGGCCTGTATTTCCTTGGGCCTTGTAATTCGATCTTCGACAATGAAATTGATCATTCGAAAAAGCTGATGCGCAATTTCTGGGGTGTCATTGATATCCAACTCTCCCGGATGAACTGCATTATTTCCAACTACTCGACAAACATCGAGCGCTTGTTGTACGAGTGGGGGCAGCCCCTTGGCTACCAACGACTTGATGTCGTCGTTGATGTTCTTTCCTTCTTCCCCAAGGTGGGGAGTGAGCTTTTGAAGGCATAGACGAAGTAGTGCGACCGCACCTCTTGGTGATCGGCTAACAATATCTCTCGCCTCTTCATAGTCAGAAAGACAAGCCTCTGGCAAATCGTGATGTGGTGGCTCAACAGGGCTATCTGTCGGAACAACCATGCGGCCATCAAACCAGAAGCTTCGCTTTTTGCAATGAGAGCAATAGGCGGACATGAATGGAGAGTTAATGAAGTGGGAGTTTGGAACAAGCACCTTTAACTCGTTCCAATGCTGTGCTGCGTAAACGCCGCACAGCGGGCAATGGAAATGTTCTTTCTGAAATTCAGGAGGGTAGTAGCGAGGTTTCATCTGGGAGTTCTAACGATGAAAGTAACCGGACGCCGCGCAGGGCGGACAGAGGCAACCTAAAGGCGGGTGTTCGGCGGTCCGGTTGACTGGAGTGTTAGGTATCACTTTGGCACCTTTGTGATGAACCCATCAGCTTCCATTAGTTGTTTAGATCGGACAGGATCCTGTTGCTCGATTGGCATAGATAAATAGTAAGGCAACTTCTGGGGCTTAGACATGAGAACGATATATCCGTGGGCTGCGACATCACGAATAACTTGGCGGGTTTGTTCAGGCAGCCCCTTTGGTGCGCCACCTGAATATTGCCTACTCACAGCGGCAATAAAGTCAGCGACGGTGTGCTTACCATCGGCGCTGAGGAATACTAGTTGAGGCCACTCATCAACTGTCGTCATTTGGGGGCGCCCACGTTCGTGTAACACGACCTGTTCCTTTAGCATCGAGTAGGTGACAGTGCGAATGAAATATTTTGAGTCGATCTCCTCTGCTGCGTTAGTTGTGCTCATGAATAACGTTCCTAATAGTAAAGAGGTGAGTGTGCGCCAAGGGCTCATGTGATACCTAACGTTGTAGATCACCGGACTGCGCGGCATTTTGTGCAGGTCCGGTGAATTGAAGTGTTAGCCGTGAGAGCATTACTGGTTACCGGCGCTTTCCTGACTCAAATGACCCCGGCAATATTGGCGAGCCACCGCCGTGCTTTTTGCCTTTTCTTATCGGCATCCGTGATGCTCTCTTTGCCATGATTTCATTGGCTAATTCCCGGCCCCATTGCCGGACTAATTTGTCATATTTCTTCTGGATTCCCAATTTCGGTTCCTGCGAAGGAATGGTTATATCGATCAAGGTAACGGTGTTATTGAGATTATTTCTATCCCGCCAGCCCCAGATTTGTGAAATTTAATTGAATCTTTTAGGGCGGGTTCAATTACGTAGCTATCTGTATTCGTGGGCACGGACTGGCTTTCAACTTCGAAATCAGAGTCAAATGCCTTTTCGTCAGTTCTACAGCGGTATGAAACCTGATATTTCATTGTGACCTCTACTCTGTGGAGATATTCATTAAAGATACGGCTAACGATGAAAGTAACCGGACGCCGCGCGAGGCGGCCAGAGGCAACCTAAAGGCGGGTGTTCGGCGGTCCGGTTGACTGGATGGTTAGCCGGGGGCATGAGGTAAGCCGTCACTTGGCACGGCTAGAG
>WBUR01000094.1 GCA_008933615.1 bacterium
CTCAGTGGGAGAACACATGATTTCTTTTGGTTCACTCTCATGCCAAAAAGTGCTGCCTTCTCCTCGATGAATTTCTGAATTTGAGGGAGAAGGCAGTCCTGTTTGGCGATGATGGTGATGTCATCCGCATAAGCTTCGAGGACCACTGCAGGGAATTTCGAGAGGATCGCGCGGAGGAGGGGCTCAATGGCGATGGCGAAGAGGATGCATGAGATGGGGCTACCTTGCGGGACGCCACGGCTTATGCGGACGTGCACGTCTGAGTCCATGAGCAAGGCTTTGGACGGCTTCAGCATTGCAGTTATCAGAGTTATGAATTCAGGGGGAAATTTCATTGCTGTCAGGATCTGTTTGAGGGCCTTTCGGTCAACCGAATCGTATGCCTTCTCGAAATCCACAAATAGTGACCACCCTTTGGTGAGGGTGGTGATGTGATTGCTCACGTTTTTGATGCATTCACCAATGTATCTGTTTTTCATGAATCCTTTTTGGTGTGGCGTGATTTTCTCAGTTACTTGTTTGATGATTTTGTAGGAGATAGCTCGCTGGATTACTCTGAGGATGGTGTTTGTGATTGCAATGGGGCGGAGGTCTTTTGGGTCGCCAGAGAATCCAGGCTTCTTTAGCATTGTGAGCCTGGAATCCAGCAATTTCCTATGCGTCTTCCCTGCTTTCATACTGAGGTAGATATTATGGATAGGTTGGGCGAGCTTGCCAACGTTTTTCTTCAAAAACGCGTAAGTGATCCCATCTGGGCCTGGCGCAGACTTGGATTTGGCAGACTTGATGGATTCTGTGATATCATTGACTGTGATATCGAAGTCTAACTGCGAAAAGTCTGGGAGGGGGACCTCGTCCAGGAATTTTTTCAAGGGACTTGGGTTGAGATGGCGAGCTGTAAAAATTGGGGCGAATTCTTCTCGAATGTGGTCAAGGGATAGTTTTTGTTGAGTGACTGGGTCATCAGAGGATTCGATGGCTTTGGTTGTGATAGGAATAGGAGTAGCTTTGGCTTCTCCTCTCCATGGTCGCATGAATGCGAGAGGCCACTTGTCACGGTGGTTATTGCGGTCATCCTTGCGTTTCTTGAGCTCTTGGAACTCAGTCGCGTTTCCCAGGCCACTTTCTACTTTTTTCCTCAGGCTGTGAAACTCAGATTCCATTTTTTCGTCCGCTTCGTAAATAATTTTTGTGAGCAACAAATAATCATCGACATCACAAAGGCCACATGGGAGGGCTTCACTAATCTCGTCAAGAGGGGCTCTGAGGGTCTTGATCAAGCAAGACCTTTCTGGAGCCACTCTGGCGATGGTTAGTGATACAATAGCATGATCAGAGAGAATAGTTTGGGTTATTTTCAAGGCGAGATGGGAGCGTGGGATTGATAGGAAGAAATGGTCGAGTGAGTGAGCACTGTGCTCATGCAGATCCGGAAAGCGGGTGTTGAGCGAGTTTTTCAGCCATGTAATGTTCGCGTGGGCAAGTACTCCACGCAGAATATTGAATGAGTGCTTGTCCCTTGGGCGCTTCGGGTCCAAGTTCCAGTCACCAGCAAGGATAGCGATGTCAGAGGTTGTGAATCGGAGGATTCGACGTGCGATCTCAGTAACAGCTTGTTGAGAAGCTGCACAAGGTAAGTGAACTGAAACGATTCGGAGGTTGGAGTCTTGTAGCTTTGTTTCAGCAACAATAAAGTATTCATCTGAGAAGATGAATTTCAAAGGATTGGAGGAAACAATTGCGAGGTCTTTGCGGTCGCTTACTATATGTTTGTCTGGGATGGAGGGGATGGTGTTGACTTCTTGCAGGCAGAGGATGTCATAGCATTTGGCTAGGTTGGCGATTGCAGTGGGTTTGAATGGATGTGAGCGGGTGGAATTTGACCCTCTGGCGTTAAAAGAGCAAATGCGCAGCGGAGAGTCAAATATTTTGGAGTTTGTGAGACCTGGCAAGGTTGTACGCGGATGTGATGGGGAGATATCAGGCATGGGTGGTAGAGTTGAGGTGTATATGGG
>WBUR01000095.1 GCA_008933615.1 bacterium
GCATTACTTGCTCAAGAACGCTCCCGTCGCCGTAACTGAATCCGACTGGGCGGCGCTTTTGCCGTTGAAATTGAAAGACAGGGATTTCCTGTTGGCTGAGTAGAGGCGGTTATTGCTCCGCTTACGGATCATCCGAGCAACCAGAAATCGAAATACCGTTCACCATGTCTGGCGAACCCCACATCATTACCGTACAGGCAAATAGTAATGGTCAAACAGAAGTCTTAATGGCCTCAGAAAAACCCCTGCCATTGGAAACAAAATTCAGAGAGGCTCATGATACCTTAATCCTGATGCGCCATTACGGTCAGACCATAAAGGACCCAAAACTAAAACAGGATTTTGATCGATTATTTAGCGATAAGTTGGATAGACTACCTGGTGATCTTGTAGATCAATTTCACAGCCTTCGCAAACAGTACTATCCTGAAAAGAAACGGATCATTGATGAAGATTCGGCCAAAGAAACCGTAAAAAACCTCAAGAATCAGGCTAACAAACTTGCAAACGCAATTAAAAAATGGGGTGACGCGAACAACATTAAGGATTTCAGCGCTATGGAAATTGATAGGGAAGTAAATGATAGAATGTATAGCCTGCGAAAAAAGGCGTGGATAAAAACAAAGGAAGATGTTCAACAGATACTTTCTTATTACAATTTTCGTGGAAAGCCAATTCTGTTTCGCGGTAGCCTCTATGAAGGGAAACGCGGTGAGCATAAGGCATATGTGCTTTTCGACGACAAGCACTTTGATGTAGACATGTACGTCGTTGATCCGGTAGCATATCGGGAGGCCCAAGAAAAAGGAATGCCGCCAATTGCGGGGAAAATATTCCCTGATAAAAGATTTCCCGAGCTTGACGCACTTTCCAGAAGCGTTGCTCTGGATTTAGCAGCAAAATTCCCGGAAGTTCATAAGTTACAAAAGGTAGGAGTTGTGATCGTGCCGAAGGACCAAGAAACATAGATTTACAGCTATCTAACCACTGTCATTACGGAGAAAAAATGGAACCTACAATTCTTGAATTTACTATACGACTTAAATCAGCAGAATCGCTTGTTACAGTATTAGACCGTGTAGAGGAAATACTGGGATGCACCATGCACTCGGATTCGTTCGCTGATGAACCGGCGTTTGTTGGCGATCTCCTAGGTACCAAGATCGTTATGTTTAACCCGAGGGAAATAGATGGAGTCTACCTGTATGAACTACAGGGATTGGTTGATCGGGAGATCTATGCCAATACCGACTTCAATACTATCAACATCAGCGAAGCCATCCTTACGATTTTTGAACGGGCAGAATTTCATGGATGGTGGAAGCCGTCCATAGACGAGCTGATTTCTGAGTGCGAATAAAAACAGGCTGGACTGACTAAGCCCTCTCAGTCGTATTAAAGGCTTCGTCTATAAGAGTGCTGCTAAACTCAAGGAACTCGCCCTTAAGGGTGCGCTGCATCTCATAGGAGGTGCTGCAGAGCGCGTCTACGGCATTATCAATAAAGGCAAGGCCACGCTTGGACTCATCCTTGCTGATCCGATCGGATTTGCAAGAAACCTCATGGCAACCGTCGGTCAAGGCTTTAAGAACTTTGTCGGAAACTTCGTCGGCCATCTCAAGAATACGCTGAAATCCTGGCTTTTCGGAAACCTTGCCAGGGCCGGCATCACGTTACCCGAAACGATCGACGCGAAGGGCATCTTCCATCTGGCCGTGCAGATCCTCGGACTCACCTATCAGAACATCCGCAGCCTGATTGTTGGTAAGGTCGGTGATGGTGGAGAAGAGGCCATGGGCGTGGCTGAAAAAACCGTCGAGATCGTGCAGAAGGTATCTACGGAAGGCCCGCAGGGTCTGTGGGAGGAGGCAAAAGACAAACTTGCCTCGATGCGCTATACGGTGATCAGCGGCATTATAGGCTGGGTGCGCAATACGATTATCGTGCAGGCCGTTACTCGTCTGCTTGGAATGTTTACACCCGTTGGCGCTA
>WBUR01000096.1 GCA_008933615.1 bacterium
GGCGCTGTTGCAAAAAATGATAGGAATGACTTTTCTATGGAGGTCTATAAGGAGTTCGATTAAGGAGAGTCCTGGATTTTAGTGTCGGCATTGGTCTGAAGATAACGATAGACGGTCGCTTTTGAGAGGTTGTATTCAGTCATGAGCTCTTTGATGAGGGATCCCTTGCTTCTTTTCTCTTGCATCGTGATCAGTTGCTGATCGGTGAGTTTGCTTTTTCGTCCAAATGTGACACCACGTTCCTTGGCTTTAGCGATACCGTCCATCTGCCGCTCGGCACGAATCTCATTTTCAAACTGACCAATAGCTCCGAGCATATTGAATAGAAGACGGCCTGTAGCATCCGTCGTATTGATGTTTTGATCCAGGACATGCAAGGCAACATTTTTCCGCTCGAGCGTTTCTGCAATCTGACAGAGATGGAGCGTGGACCGAGCCAGCCTGTCCAGTCGTGTGACAACTAACGTATCTCCTTCCCGAACATAATCAAGACAAGCTTTAAGTTGTGGACGTTTATTGGAAGCGCCACTGTGTTTCTCTTGAAATATTTTCTGACAATGACCCAGCTTATCAAGTTGAATAGTGAGACTCTGGCCCACTGAACTGACACGGGCATATCCAACTGACACCATGAATAATTCTCTTTTTGTCTTTTTATGTCTTAAACGATATAAGAATTGCATTTTGAGACATGTAAAAAGACACGTCAAGAGAAATGTCTTATAGAGTATACATTTTAAGATTATGCGATCCAAGAAAGGCTAATGATGAATCATTTTAAATGGAGACACTTTAAGGGAGAGATCATCCTATGGGCGGTACGATGGTATTGTAAATATGGCATCAGTTACCGAGAATTGGAGGAAATGATGTCTGAGCGCGGCATCGATGTGGATCACAGCACCATTTACCGCTGGGTTCAAGCTTATGCCCCAGAAATAGAAAAACGCTTGCGTTGGCAATGGAGGCGGACAGATAGGAATCGAAGTTGGAGGGTCGATGAGACTTACATAAAGGTAAAGGGCAAGTGGGTTTATTTATATCGGGCTGTGGATAGTGAAGGCAATACGATCGACTTTTATCTCTCGCAAACACGCAATGCCAAAGCAGCAAAAATGTTTTTAGGGAAGGCTCTCAATCATATGAAGGAATGGGAGAAACCGCTTGTGATCAACACCGATAAAGCAGCGTCATATGGTGTTGCTATCAAGGAACTTAAGCAAGAAGGGAAGTGCCCGGATTTCACAGAACACAGACAGGTCAAATACCTCAATAATATCATAGAGGCCGATCATGGAAAGCTCAAACGCTTGATTAAGCCAACGCTGGGGTTCAAATCTATGAAATCAGCTTACGCAACCATCAAGGGTTTTGAGGTCATGAGAGCGCTTAAAAAGAGACAAGCTGACGCCTGGAAACTTCAAGAGGGCGTTAAGGGAGAAGTACGTCTAGTGGATCGAGCTTTTGGTCTCGGAGATTCTCCCTTACAGGAACTCATGAAAATCATTAACCAACAATCAGAGTTGGCTCTTTAGTTAAGATCAACAAATCAGATGCTCGTCTTCCCCTGCAGCTTTAAATTCTTTGCAACAATGCC
>WBUR01000097.1 GCA_008933615.1 bacterium
GTGTTCTCCCCCTGAGTGAACGCCCTCCCCCCACCATCTCACAACATTGGAACTCCCCCCTGGTGAATGAATACAGATACCTCGGAATCATCCTAAGCAAAGAAATATCAGAGAAAACAATATATACGGCTACCTTGAACAAATTCAAAAATCGATTGACTTCAGCCAAAGCATTCGGCGGCTCAATGCATTGGCGCCTCTGGTTCTACAAAATCTTTGCCATCCCCCTCTTCAGTCACCTCATCCAATTCGCGGTTCCTTCCCCAGAAATGTGCAACACTGTGGACACGCTCGCTTATAATTTCCTCGTTCCGATGCGTTCCTTCTCAAAAGAAGTTCTCTTTGCCCTCCCTGGCACATACCTCCCGCCTCCTTTCCCACCAACGCTTGCCGAATACACAGCGCGCTTCCCCAACTCTTGCAACATCTGTGGTAGCTGGCGATCCCTCCGCGTATACGACTCCGAGTCTGCCCGCTCCCAGATCACGGAGAAGCTCTCCCGCGTCGCCCAACTGTCCCCTGAGAGGGCTGAAAACATCTACTTGCTCTCAGGCATGGCTGGCCCAGCAATCACCACCACTCTTCTCCTGAACATCGGTGCGCTCCCATTCTATAATCGGCTCAAACACTTCGCCCCAAACATACAAAATGTATGTCCTCTTTGCAGCCAAGGCACATACGACCCAGACCACCTCTTCCAGTGCCCCATCGTCCAAGAGTGGTGGTCAGCCGCCGAAGACTTCAAAGAGTTCAGAGAAGGCATTGAGATGCTACAAGAATGTAGCTATCACCTTGCTGAACCTTGTAGAAGTCTTCTGCACGAAGTGGCGGCCACGATACACACCATCTGGACCATCTCCAGAATGGTGTTGTACCTCAAGGTTCCTTTTGGGTATGCTGCTGCAGCGCATACCTTCAGAAAGGCCCTCAAGGCAATCAAGCCAGCCAAACTCCACGACCACCACGAACGAAAAGGACTACAGAGAGCTGACGACCTCATCCACGCCCTCCAAGACAACGTCTCCAGCCACCTTATCCGCGTCACCCCTGACTCTGACTCCGACTCCGACTCTGACTCTGATTATGAAATGGTTTTCGATATTGATGATTACATGGCGAGAAATGCACCCCAACAAAAACCGAAAAAACCGCCCACGCTCATTCTCCGTCATCGCCACTACAATCTTTTTGTGAATTCGAAAATTCGAAAGATATTCAAATTCACAAAGAGAAAATCCAATGGTAGCAGAACAAAACAACAAACAACCACCAAACCAAAGCCCAAAGACTCTGCATCGCAAAAACGCCACTCCTACATCGCTCAAAGTGCAACCCCACCACCAACAACCCCAATTGAAGCACCCCACATGACTTTGCGTGTGTTCACCTCGCAGTGACTCAGCCAAAGTCAAAGCCACACTACTAGAAATCCCATTGGGTTAACAGTGATAGTAGTGAGACTTGTAATTGTAGTGCATCAATTACAGAAAAATAAAATGCTGTTATTAAAAAAAAAAAAAAAAAAAAAAAAAAAA